>JAQBNX010000680.1 GCA_028288385.1 Spirosoma sp. | reverse complement strand
GCTGCAATATGGGCTACTGAGTTCAGCGTATGATTTACATCGAGATGAATATCTGCACTTAGATCAGGCAAATCATCCCGCCTGGGGGTACTTATCGGTGCCTCCTGTCACAGCCTGGTTCGCCCTGATCATCCGTTGGCTGGGAAACTCGGCTTGGGCAGTCCGATTTGTTCCCGCTCTTTTTGGGGCATTGACAATGCTGATCGTTTGGAAAACGGTAGAGGAGTTAAAAGGAAACTTATTTGCCTGTGTGCTGGCGGCCATGAGCCTGCTTTTTTCCGTTTTATTACGCTTAAACCAGCTTTTTCAACCCAACTCCCTGGACGTATTGTGCTGGACTAGCCTGTATTTTGTCTTGATTAAGTACATCAATGCCAAAGACAATCGATGGCTCTATGTTTTTGGGGCTGTCTTGGCGGTGGGGTTTTTAAATAAATACAATATTGTTTTTCTATTAATCGGGCTGTTTCCGGCACTACTGCTGACCCCGCAGCGCCGTTTATTGCGCAACCGGCATGTTTATCTAGCATTAGGCATGAGCCTTTTGCTGGTAACGCCCAATCTGATTTGGCAATATCAACAGGGGCTTCCCGTCATCCACCATATGACCCTGCTGGTCCAAACTCAGTTGGCTAAGGTAAACCGAGTCGACTTTTTAAAAGAACAAATCTTGTTTTTTACTGGCTCTATCCTCGTCATCGTTGCTGGCCTCTATGGGCTATACGGCTACAAACCCTTTATCCCCTTCCGATTCTTCTTTTTTACGTTGTTTCTCACCCTGGCTGCCTTCCTGTATTTCCGAGCGAAGGGCTATTACGCGATTGGGATTTATCCCATTTATCTGGCGTTTGGCTCGGTACTCTTAGCCGATAAAGTTCAATCGAAATGGCTAAGAATCGCTTTAACGGCCATCCCGATTGCGCTTTTTATTCCGGTGTATCAGGTAGCTTTCCCCAACAAAAGACCCGAAGAGATTGCGCGGCATCCGGAGCGGTATAAGCAATTGGGTTTATTACGTTGGGAAGACGGAAAAGATCATGCCTTACCCCAGGATTTCGCCGATATGTTGGGCTGGCGTGAATTAGCGGCTAAAGTGGATGCCGCTTATGGCCGTTCCCCCAATCCAGAAAAAACACTCGTTTTATGTGACAATTATGGACAAGCAGGTGCTATCAATTACTACACACGTCAAGGCATCCGTGCTGTTACCTTTCATGCTGACTATATCAACTGGTTTGATTTGGACAAACCATATAGCCATCTTATCCGGGTTAAAACGGCCGCAACAGCGTCCGATGAGCTGACTGAGACTGGCCCCCTCTTTGCCAAAGGCTATGCAATAGACTCGGTTCGGCGTTCATTTGCCCGCGAGCATGGGACAACCATTTTTGTCTTTGAGTTTGCCAAAGTGGATATTAATCGACGGATAGCCCACGAGATTAATCAACAACGTTGGTAGTCTTATCCGAATCAGTTTCGGACGTTTTTCGGAACGGTAGCCGGGTAGGAGGGGCCCCAAAACAGGCCTTTAGCACCCAATGAGCGATGAATGCTTTCTATACAAGTAATAGCTACCCCACTAACAAATAAGTTTTTGCAAACAATCTCATCAACTCAACCTGGCTTAAACCCAGGGCTACTAGTTGTATACAAAATCATTGACCACTAACTTTTTTATTTGTTAACAGGCGCTTTTGTAGGAACGGGCTTGGAATACACACCGTGGGTGTTGTTCAGAGTTTAATAAGCGAATGAGTAAGATCAAACGGCCGAAGCGAAGCATTTTTACTCCGCTTCGGCCGTTTGATCTTACTCATTCGCTTTTACATTTCGAGTACCACCACCGATGCGGGCGGTAGGGTGACGGTCAGATGAGAACCGTTGAGCTTGGCCCCGTTAAAAGCGACTGGCTTTACTTTGGTCGGGTTTTCGAACGTGTTGTGGTCCTGCACTTGGGCGGAACTGAGTAGGCGGCCCGTCACCGCCGATGCGGTGAGACCCTTCAGATTGACCCTAACCTCCTGCGCTTTTCCGGCATCGATGTTGACCAGCGAGATGTGGGTTTTGCCTTTCTTGTCCCGCGAAGCCGATACCGATACGGCCGGGAGCTTGTAATCCCCCACGGTATAGTCTTCCGGCTTTACCTCAACGGGCAGCATAGTCGCGTCCTGGTGAACATTGTACATCTCCAGCACATGGTAGGTTGGGGTCAGCAGCATCTTGTCGCCCTTGGTTAGAATCACTGCCTGCAGCACGTTAACGGCCTGGGCCAGATTGGCCATCCGGACCCGGTCGGCGTGTTTATGGAAGATGTTGAGCGTGGCACCGGCCAGAATAGCGTCGCGCATGGTGTTCTGTTGATACAAAAAACCCGGGTTCGTTTTTGGTTCGACTTCGTACCACGCCCCCCATTCGTCGACCACTAAGGCGACCTTCTTCTGCGGATCGTACTTGTCCATAATGGCCGAATGCTTCTGCACGAAGGTCTCCATTTTCAGGGCTTCGTGCAGGGTATGGGCGTAGTCGGTTTCGGTAAATCCGGTGGCTGAACCTTTCACGTTGGGAGCCCAGCCGAACACCGAATAATGGTGCAGGGCCACCCCCTCGACCAGCTTGCCAGGAATGTTTTTCATGAGCGTTTCCGTCCAGTTAAAGTCATCGGAACTGGCTCCCGACGCAATGCGGAAGATGGTATCTTTACCTACCTGGGGGGCCATGAACGTAGCATACTGACGGTAAATGTTGGCGTAGTAATCGGCCGTCATATTACCCCCGCAGCCCCAGGCTTCGTTCCCAACACCCCAGTACCGTACGTTCCAGGGAGCCTGACGACCGTTCTGCTGCCGAAGGCTCGACATGGGGCTGTTACTGGGAAAATTGACGTACTGCACCCAGTCGCTTAGGTCCTGCACCGTCCCGCTGCCAACGTTTCCGGCCAGGTAAGGCTCTGTTCCGAGCAATGCGCACATATTCAGAAAGTCGTGCGTGCCGAAGCTGTTGTCTTCGGTTACACCCCCCCACCAGGTGTTCACGATCTTGGGCCGCCTGGCTTTGGGGCCAATGCCGTCTTTCCAGTGGTAGGTATCGGCAAAGCACCCGCCCGGCCAGCGTAGGTTGGGAATCTTCATCTTTTTGAGCGCCGCCACAACGTCGAGCCGAACGCCGTTTTTATTAGGAATCCTGGTGTTCGATTCACCCACATAAAAACCATCGTAAATGCACCGGCCCAGGTGCTCAGCAAAGTGACCGTAGATGTGGCGGCTGATAAGGGTCTTTCCCTGATCGGCGTTAATCGTCACCTGGTTTTGTGCTACAACACCAAGACTAAGTGGCGTAAGGAGAAGGGCGGCAATGTATGGGTTCATAGGTATAGAGCGAATGTAGGACGAAATTAAGTGGTTAGACTCCGTATGCGACTGATTGCGTTGGACAGCTATTGAATTTTTGGCAGGGGCCTCGATCCGAATCGGAGGTTTTTCTGAACGGTGGCTGGATAGGAGGAAGGTAGCCGAGAAAGGTCCTTTTAGACCTTATTCTTTTCCACGATGAATCCCTATTTTAGCCGCGCCAAGGCTTGTGTTGAGCGGACTTTTCCTGTTGCTAATCGGGTGCGTAGTCGCCTTTACTAAGATCCTTGTCAACCGAGACAGACGAGGCTGGATAAGGGATTCTTTATCATCGAAACCCTGCGGGAATTCCTATTCGAAGGGAACCTGTTGACGCGGATTCGACGACTAAAAGTGGGTACCTTTCATTGCCATGGCCTTGTCTGAATTCAATAAGTTACCCGATGAGGCTCAGCTCAACGCCGTCTGGGAGCAGAGCAACTTTGTAGTCACCCGTAGACAGGGGCCCTATCTGTTGAATCTCTATGCCATCGATGCCTTTTATGTGGAGATACGCTGCCATCCGGGCCAGAATCAGATTACGGGCGGCCGGGCCTTTGGTAGCATCAATGCCCTGGATCCCTACTTAGCATTGATCACGCTGCCCAAATTCTTAAGCTGTGGCCTAGACTCAACTTCATAGGTGAATATCCTGGTTGTTCACCCTTTGAATCAAAACGCTATCTAGAAGACTGACAAAACAAAGGGAGGTTTTAAGGACGGCTTTGTTTATGACTCGTCATGATTTGTGTTGACCGTTGTCTGATTGGATCCGCTACCTTTGTACATTTGAGGAACTACCACCAATTTATTCATTTTATGACCGCTATCAAAAACTCCCTATACGCCTGTAAACTCTTTTTTTTGGGTCTTGCCGGACTATTTATAACAGGCATATCTCTGGCACAAACGACAGGTACGGCCATTACGCTAGGTGGTAAAACAATTCATACCGTTGGTAAACTACCAGCGGTGGGGACTTCGGTTAAAGATTTCACCTTGACCGGTATTGATTTGAAGGATAACTCGTTAGCCGATTATAAGGGCAAATATGTGATCATGAATATTTTTCCCAGTGTGAACACGGGGGTTTGTTCCAAATCGGTACGGAAATTTAATGAGGATGCGGCTGGACTAAAAAACACCACCGTGCTTTGTATTTCTAAAGATCTACCTTTTGCCCAAAAAGCTTTTTGTGGAGCGGAAGGCATAAAAAATGTGGTGATGCTGTCTGATTTCAGAACGGATTTTGGCCATTCTTACGGGGTGCAAATTGCCGAAGGACCGATGAAAGGTCTGTTAAGTCGTGCGGTAATCGTAGTGAATCCCGAAGGGAAAATCGTTTACGAACAGCAAGTGCCAGAAATAGGGCAAGAGCCTGATTACGCTGCCGCTATTGCTGCCATCAAATAGGGTCCTGACTGCCTTGTCTGACAAATCATAGGGACATTTAAATGTACACTTTTTGTGACGATTCATCTTAGACCAAACTCTTCATTTACCGATTACAACGAGTTGAATAAAATAGGAGTACGCCCTTTTAATAAGACTCCTATAGATGACCTAGGGGTATGGAAGAAAGATGGGTACAGCCACGCAGGGAAACCACGCATGGCTTAGTTAATGCGAATGAACAAGTCCTCCTGGCTACGTCGCACTTTGGCGGCATTTGCAATTACATCCTGCTCGCTATGGCGGTAACCCAGGACTACACCAGGGAGTCTCGGGGTCAGTGATCCTAGCAACTCTTGGAGTTCCCCTGCGTTGAAACCTTCCATAGGACAGGCATCGATCTGTTAGTCCCCGCTTAGGTAACTGCCTGTTGGCCTGGTAACATTCTTCCTGTAAGGTCTTATACAGGGTTTGATCTTACTCATTCGCTTTTACATTTCGAGTACCACCACCGATGCGGGCGGTAGGGTGACGGTCAGATGAGAACCGTTGAGCTTGGCCCCGTTAAAAGCGACTGGCTTTACTTTG
>JAQBNX010000678.1 GCA_028288385.1 Spirosoma sp. | reverse complement strand
AACCGAATTGGAATAAAACGAAATCTTATGAAGCTGGTTGGTCAGCGCCTGTACGTAGCGGGGGTGTGTGTGTCCAACCGAGATTACGGCATGACCACCGTAGAGATCGAGATAACGGGTGCCATCAGCATCCCAGAGGTAGCTACCCTGCGCCCGAACGGGCTCAATGTCATAGAGTGGGTAAACGTCAAAAAGTTGGGCCATTCCAGTTTGAGATAATCAATTGTGCAAGTTTACGGATTATCGGGCGAATGAATTACTAAAAGCAAAAATCAACCCCAACCTTGCCGATAGCCCGAAGCGGCCTGGCAGAGTTGGGGTTGATTTTTGAGTTAATAAGGTGATCGGTTCGTTGGCGTATAGTTGTATAAGCCACTGTACCGATCCTTATTCGTTATTAGCGCAGCAGGTCGATCAGTACCAGGACCAGACCCACAACCAGCGCAATACCACCTAACGCACCCAGACCCGTTCCGCCAACCAGCAGCAGAATAAGACCAGCAACAGCGACAATGATACCAATCGTTAGCAGTGATTTTGCCATCGTCCGTTCGGGCGACAGTTTGTTCTTGATCTGCTTGTCGATCTTCTTGGTAGCTATGCGCTCTAATAGCGACGCCTTCTTGGTTGATGTTGAAGTAGCCGGCACCATCGACGATTTTGTCGCAGCCGTAGCCAATAGGTCATTCACCCGGTTCATGCGCTTGTTCAGCTTTTTGTCCGTAGCGAGTTTGTTGTCATTGCGGACGTATGCTTCAATCTGATTCATTGCTTCCTTAGCCTGTGCAACCTGGGCAGCTGGCTCAACAGCAACAGGCGCTGCAACCGCTACGGGTGCCGTCTCAACGGCTTCGGCAGGTTGGGCGATTTCGGCGGGCGCAGCCACGGCTACGTTCTCCGTCGTTGGGGTTTTGTAATGCTCGACTGGTCCACGCTGAAAATAAGCAACCGGGCGGCTGCAAGATGAAAGAACGGCTGCTCCCATCAGAGCAACATAAATGTGTTTGGTGAATGTGTTAATCATAAAGCATTGTTTTTTGAGGTGAAATATTGAGTTAACAACCACACAACAGCGCACTTGCCAGATTGTTGTCATATAAATGAAAAAACCAGCGAAATAGAATGGATATAAATAATATCGATAAGCAAAAGCCCGTTTCCCAATGGTTGGGAAACGGGCTTTTGCTTATCGATATTATTTATAGAAGTGACTCCTTAGGCTGCCGAACGCAACTCATACGTAGCGGTCTTGCCAAATTTCTCACGGGCATACTCCAGGCTGATAGTCAATTCCTTAAGTCCACTTTGCGATGGCACCTCAAACATGGCATCGGTGATAATTGACTCACAAATGGATCGCAGGCCGCGGGCGCCCAGGCCGTATTGCAGTGCCTGATCGACGATGTAATTCAGGGCGCTGTCATCCCAATGCAGCGTTACCCCTTCCATCTGAAATAATTTATCGTATTGCTTGGTAATAGCGTTTTTTGGTTCGGTCAAGATCTTCATCAGCGCATCACGATCCAGTGCTTCGAGGTGAGTCAGCACGGGTAAACGCCCAATCAATTCGGGAATAAGGCCGAACGACTTTAAATCCAGAGCCGATATGTAGCGCATCAGGTGCCCTTTTTCCAGGGAATCGTTTAGCCGTCGGCCGCCGGAGAAACCAATAGGGCGCGTATTGATCCGCTTGGTAATGTGCCGCTCGATACCGTCGAACGCCCCACCACAGATAAACAGAATATTTTCGGTGTTAATTGAAATTAACCGCTGGTCGGGATGCTTGCGTCCACCCTGGGGAGGCACGTTTACAACCGATCCTTCGAGCAACTTCAGCAACGCCTGCTGAACACCTTCTCCACTTACGTCGCGCGTAATGCTGGGGTTGTCTGATTTGCGGGCGATTTTGTCGATCTCATCGATATACACAATTCCCCGTTCGGCCGTTTCAACATTGTAGTCGGCGGCCTGCAGCAGCCGGGTCAAAATCGTTTCGACATCCTCCCCCACATAGCCAGCCTCGGTAATGACGGTTGCATCGGCAATGCAGAACGGCACTTCCAGTATTTTGGCGATGGAACGAGCCAGATACGTTTTACCCGTACCTGTTTCGCCCACCATGATGATATTCGACTTTTCAATCGTTACGTCATCACTGGTTTTTGGCTGCATCAACCGCTTGTAATGATTGTAGACAGCCACCGTAATCGACTTTTTAGCATCATCCTGCCCAATCACGTACTGATCAAGGTGACGCTTCATGTCGACGGGCTTAATGAGGTTTATTTTCACCTCCGACGGCTCACTTTTTCGCGGTCGCATCTCTTCCAGCACAACCTGATGACCCTGTTCAATGCAGTAGTTACAGATGTGCGCATCGATACCCGATAAAAGCAGCATTACCTCGTTTTTACGGCGTCCGCAGAACGAGCAATTAATTTGTGGCATGAAAGGTTGCAGAGTAGATAGACGTTTAAAAGCCGGTTGTTGCACTCCTGGAGAGTCTGCTTAACCAGGCTTGGTTAACGATGTGTTCGTGGGCTTTGTTAAAGCAACTTAAGCATAAAATAACAAAAGCAGCCTAAGTAAGGAAAGTAATAACTACAAAGTTATCAATCGGCGTGAAGAACGCAAACCATCGTTTTGTCTGACGAGCCGCTTGGATAAGCGCAAAAAAGGGGAAGGTGCCAGGCACCCTCCCCTTTCAATTATATGATAAGTGCGTAGCTGGCTTCTAAACTTCGAGATGATTAGAAATACCCCGCTCGTCAACAACTGCCTATTTCTCCCGACGCAGCACTTCGTCGATCAGACCATAAGCCTTGGCTTCTTCGGCCCGCATCCAGTTGTCACGGTTCGAGTCCAGTTCAATCTGCTCGACGGTCTGACCAGTGTGATGGGCCAGAATTTCATACAATTCCTGACGGAGTTTAACAATCTCGCGCACCGTAATCTCCATATCGACCGATTGCCCCTGCGCGCCACCCGACGGCTGGTGAATCATAACCCGGGCGTGCGGCAGCGCCGACCGCTTGCCAGACGCACCGCCTGCCAGCAGCACCGCCCCCATTGATGCGGCCAGACTGGTGCAGACCGTAGCCACATCAGGCCGGACGTACTGCATAGTATCATAGATACCCAGGCCGGCATATACCGAGCCACCGGGACTATTGAGGTACATCAGAATGTCTTTCTTAGGATCGGCCGACTCCAGGAACAGCAACTGCGCCACAATGATATTGGCGATGTTATCGTCGACAGGGAGGCCCATAAAAATAATTCGGTCGGCCATCAGCCGTGAGAACACGTCGACCTCGCGGAAGTTCATCGGCCGTTCTTCAATGACCGACCGGGTCATGTTTTCAACCTTATGGTTCTCAATGGTGTGGTTTACGTAGCCGTCTACGGTCAGGCCGTTTAAGCCCATGTGATGCACTGCAAACTTGCGGAATTCGTTCTGAAGATTCATGTCTTAATTTTACGCTTTGGTTTTAAACGATGATTAGCTAGTGTAAGTTCTGGTAAACACGAAGACCAGCAATGGTGGGCTATAAGGAATTCAGTGTCTAGTCAGGACTTATATTTGTTTGCCAATTTCTGCATGGCTGGTGTTTCAACGGTTAGCAGATCACTGCACCGAACGATGCAAAATTGCGTTATCCAACCGAAAAACCCTGTCGGTCTGCGTTTAGAATTTATCGGTATTACTTAACATGAAGCATTCTCTCCCCGAACGAATCCGGCTGCAACGGCTCCAGCGTGGCCTGTCGCAGGAAAACATGGCCGATTTGCTCGGTCTGTCCACAACGGCTTATGGTGACATTGAACGTGGCAAAACCGACCTCACCCTCTCGCGTTTGTCGCAGATTGCCCATGTCCTTGAGGTGTCGCCCGTTGAGCTGCTGACAGAGGAGGCCATTCAGGCGCAGGTAGTGGACAGTTCCTCCTCAGAGCTCGTTAACCATGAATTGGAAACGCTACGCCTGACAGTTGAGAAGCAGCAGGTTGAATTAGATAAACTAAGACTAGAAGCTGATTTTTACAAACGCCGATACGACGAACGTATCGCTCTGGAACTGGCCCGCTCAATTGGAGTGGCTCAAAGCCGGGAACGGATTGGATTTTAGTGGTCTACTCCACTGACATCTTTAATTTTTTGACTTTTCTTCTATTACGTAGCAGGCAAACGTAGTAAAAAACAAAAGAGCCAACTGATTTGTAATCAGTTGGCTCTTTATATACCCATATCTCATATACCAATATCTCAACGGTTTTATAGATTAACCGTTGCCCATTCCATCCCGTTCTTGTTATTCGGTTTTCGTACTTCGTAGGCAACTACTAACTGCCCATCAACGACCAGCCCGCTGGCGTTGGTCCCATTTTGTGCGTTTGGGACAAACTGGGTAGCAGGAACTGCCGCTCCATCAATGTTCCGGAAGGCAATCATTGAA
>JAQBNX010000702.1 GCA_028288385.1 Spirosoma sp. | reverse complement strand
TACTTACATTCACGACACGATTATGGGCATATTGCGGGCAATGTATCACCTCAATGGGTTCGATGTGCTCAATATTGGTGGAGGAGGAACGTCTATTAGCCTGGTTGAACTCGTGGGTTTATTGGAGCAAGCTGTTGGACGAAAGGCCATCATCGATTGGCAACCTGACCAGCCTGGCGATGTCCTGCTTACCAGTGCTGACCTGTGTCGTGCCGCTGACCGTATTGGTTACCGGCCAACGATCAGCATGAGTGAGGGGATACACCGCTACATTCGCTGGTACAGCCAGGAAGGCATAGCAGCTAAACTAGTAAATTGATGAGGCTTAAAGTCTCTTATAGCAGATCAAAAACCCTAAAGATACTAACGCTACGACTGTATGGAGCACTGTTAGATAACTAAACGCTACGTATACCTATTGAGCAGGTCAGAATCGACATGATACTTTATTGGCCAGTTTATGACTGGCAACAGGCTTCCATATTCTAAGGTAGCAACCCACCTGTGAGAATCTATTTATGAACTGGGACCTCAGCTCATCCGGATATCCATTCAATAGGCTGATTCAGCTAACTAATATGCCTGGATTATATACATGCCGGATTCGGAAAGGCTTTTTCCCCTGCGACTCGAAATAGGTTCGCACCTGTAATTCACTAGTAATCCCAAAAGCCACCAGTTGTAGACCTCCAACTATAAGTACCAAGCTTGCTATGAGAGCCGAGCCAAACGGCTCCACCGGCGTTATTATTTTCGCTACTAACGCGCAAAAAAAGGCTAGGACACCAGCAGCCAGTAGTAGTACACCCGTAGTACCAAACATATGCATAGGTTTCCTGAGGTATTTTTTCAAAAACAGCAATAGCATCAAGTCACTGACTACCCGAAGTGTTCTGCTTAAGCCATATTTAGACTGACCTATACGACGGGGACGATGGTTAACAGGCAGTTGCGCCATACGGGCTCCTTCAAGCTGTCCCAGCACTAAAATAAACCGGTGAAGCTCACCGTACAAGTTCAGGTTTTTAGCCACATCAGCCCGGAACACTTTAAGCCCACAGCCAAGATCCCGGAAAGGCAAGCCCGTTGCCCACCGAATAAGAACGTTTGCCAAACGACTGGGTAATTTTCGCAGCAGGTAGCCATCCTGCCGGTTGGCTCTCCAACCGGCCACAATATCTAAATCATTAACGTCGCAGTGGGTGAGCAGCCGCCGAATGTCGGCCGGGTCATTCTGTTGATCTCCATCGAGCGTAACGATGTATCGCCCGCGAGCTGCATCAATACCCGCAGCAAGCGCCAGGCTCTGTCCATAATTTGTCTGCAAATCAAGCACTGAAAGGGCCGGGTCTGGAATGGCCCGTAGCTCGGCCAGTGTTTCATCAGTCGAACCATCGTTCACGTAAATCAACTCATAATGAATGCCCTGCATAGCACGGCAGATCTGCTCCACTAATGGCGCGCTGTTACCAGCCTCATTGTATACACAAACCACAATGGATACGTAGGGAGGCAAAGGCAGAGTCATTACGTCCAGGTCAGTCATCGAGAAACTACTTGAGGGTTAAAACGCACGATATAAGCCGGGTGCCGGTCAAACAGAACAACGTTGCCGATCTGGTCGTAACGTTCGCCCACTAAACTGGCCGAATCAGCAATGAAGTATGCATTAGGTATTTTACGATTTGTTTTGCGGAGAATCTCACCCCGTAATGCGGTTATATGGAACGAGCTAACATCCGTAGCCTGACCATTTCCAATAGTTTTCTTGTATCCATAAAGTGGCTGACCAAGCGTGGAACGAGCCGCCTGCTCAGCGCTTTCTTTGTAGAACTGCCTTGTAGCCAAACGTCCTGGCAGCACGAGCCAATTAATCCCTAAGCGGATAACAACCATAACGGCCAGCATAAATCCTAAGCGGTTAAAGGAAGGCTGGCTCTGGCACCAGGCCAGCGCTGCTAACAGACCCGATACAATGGCTGTTTTCCACACTACACCCGGAATCATTAAGGTCATGGGCAGAAACATAGTTACCCAGCAACCGATACATATGGCAATTGTCACCAGTAGCCAAATACGCTCAACCCACCATCGAGAGCGATCAGTTGGCTGTATTTTCTCGTAATATAAATAAGCCAAAACTGTGAACAGCAACGGTACTAAGCCAATCAGATAACGACCATACACCTGGGGCGAAGTCCAGTAAATCAGCACGTTTATACTGAATGCCAACGTATTAAAGGCAATAAAGGAATGCTCATTCAATATGTGCCATATTCCCTTTCGGGCCAGCAGTACTAACAACAATAAGTAAGGCGCAAAGTGGTATAATACCTCAAAAGGAAAGGTTACCAGATGCAGCAATGTTTTACCCAACCCAAACTGTAGTCCTGTGCGTTTAGCACTTTCACTAATTAAGACACTCGTTACCTCATTTAGCGGAATATTATTTCGGCTGAAGTAGACCCAGTAATAGCTTCCTATGATTAAGCAAAACAACGCAATTCCTGCCAGATGTGCTGGGTGTAGGAGCCGTCGAACCTGACGGGTATACAGAAACCACCCAACGAGCGTTAATACCTGAAATGCTACTGGGGGTAGTCCTTTAAGTAAAAAACCAACAGCTGTAAGCCCATATGTGGTTACATACATGAACGTATATTGTCGTTTTCGGTCAAAATCAAACACCAACAACATACTCGTGTAAACGACCCACGAGAACGTGATCTCTATGAG
>JAQBNX010000632.1 GCA_028288385.1 Spirosoma sp. | reverse complement strand
TCCACGCCTAGATCGGTATCATTACCTAAGGCGGTGCCGGTCATTATAACCTATAATCTAGTGGACATGGATGAAGCCGGTGCAGTACAAGTCTATAAGGACGTATATGGCTTGTGGCGGCTGGATTTGTAAGGAATTATTGGTTGTCGTGCGGTTGAGGAAACGATGCCAGGCTGTCAACTACTTTCTCAAAATTACTCAGGTGGACATAGCAAAGGGTTTTATCCGGTAAGCAGGCTTGTTGCCAGGACGGACCGCTCCCGCACAGATCGGGACGGAGCCAGATAACCTCCCCTTTCCGAATCGTGCCTCTCAATAGGTTGATGGGGTTAGCAGGCTCGGCCAGCCATTCAGTGTCCTGTACGGCTGTATGGGCAACCGTAAATTCGGCGGGGAGACAGATGTGTTGATTCATGTTCGTAGTGATTTGAGGGAGTAACCCAGCCTAATTAGGCGGGTTGTAATTCGTTAATTAAGCGAACCGTCTGGGGTAATGAATACAGCGTTTCGTAATACTCGATTGCCATCCGGTCAGCGTCAAAATAGGGTGTTATGTCGCCTAGGCTTGCTTTGATCATAGCGAGCCATTGTTCTGGTTGCTCGTAGTACATAGGTAAAATGACTGTTTCCAGCAGCGTGAACAAATTATCAGCATCGAAGGCATCCTGCTCATGGGCGGGCCACGCCGGGTCGGCTTCAGGCAAAACAAAACTATTAATTCCGTTGCGGGCAAATTCCGGTATCCATCCATCGTTGGTCGAGCAGTTTACGGCGCCGTTTGTGGCAGCCGTCATGCCGCTGGTACCCGAGGCTTCGCGCGTCAGCCGGGGTGTGTTCAGCCAGATGTCGGCCCCCTGTTTGAGGCATTTGGAGAGGTGAATCTCGTAGCCAACCAGCACGGCGCAATTAACGTATCGTTTAGCTACCTGAACCAGCCGGTCGAACGTGCCGATGCTGGCATAATCGTAGGGATAGGGTTTCCCGGCCCAGATGAACTGAACGGGGTAGCGTGGATTGGTCAGCAGCCGTTCAAGCCGGGCCGCGTCCGACAGCAGCAGGTCGGCGCGTTTGTAGCCCGCAAACCGACGCGCCCAAACCATTGTAAACACGTCGGGATTGAAGAGATCACCGGTTTGGTCGGCAACTTCGTCGAACAGAGCCCGCTTCCCCAACTTCTTACGGGCCACCAGCGCGGTATCATCATTATTGGCAGAGGCTGCATCCAATACTGGGTCGCCCCAGAACGCGTGATTCTGGGCATTAGTAATGGTCAGAATGGGGCACAGGTCCGGGTATTTTTTCCATAGCTGTTGGCTAACGGTGCAGTGCTTTTTCGAGACCGCATTGGCGCGACCGGCTAGCCGGAGCGCACCCAACGCCCAGTTAAACTCCTCATCATATACACCGGTAAGGCGACGGACCTCCTCTAGCGGCAGGTAATCAAAAAAGCCCATCCGGTCCAGCAACCGGCTATCGGTGCGTGGATTGCCGGCTTCCTCCGGCATGTGCGTGGTGAATACCAGACGTTCCCGAACGGCCTCGACGCTTCCCAACTGGCCGTACAGGTAAAACGCCAGCGGCAGCGGGTGGCTCTCGTTCATGTGGTACACGTCGGGGCTGTAATGCAGTTGTTCCAGCAGTTTGGCCCCGCAGATACCCAGTAAAATACTCGCGGCAATACGGGTTTCTGGATTGGCATCGTAAAGTCTATGGCAGATCGTCTGGGCCAGGTAATCGTTTTCGGGCAAGTCCGTCGAGAGGAAATACATCGGCACGGTGCCGAACACCGTGGGCGGTAAATAGTAAGCCGTTACCCAGACGGGCGCGTGGTTAACCAGAATCTGAAACTTCAGGTTGGTTGGCAGGAGAAAGCTGTACTTTTTTTCCATGAACAGTACATCCATGGTCTGATCGGCCTTCCTTCCCTGATCGTAATAGCCGTATTCCCACAGGATACCGACAGCGACCATCGGCTGTTGCAGGCTATAGGCACTGCGCATGTGCGAACCTGCCAAAAATCCCAGTCCACCAGAATACGTCTTGAGTGGCTGGGCCACGGCGAATTCCATTGAAAAGTAAGCCACCCGGCGGGCAGGCTGGGGCACTATAGCGGTTGAAGCAGCAGGCATAACGGGAGCAATTGGTTTGATCACCCAAAGGTCGTTAACCGAATTCACAATCAGCCTGACGGTTGTCAGCTATCCAGATGATACGTATCGGTCTGACCATTATCAGGCTATCGACTGTTAGCGATCAGGTAAAAATCAGGTTGTAATACCGACGTTTGCTACCATGCAGATAGCTCACCTTCCGGCTCCCGGATTAACCGACGAAACCGTCTCCATATCGCGGGCGAAACACGGGCGAAACGTATGGACCACCGAAAGCCGTTCGGGCATACTGGTAACGATGAAGGAAGTCGCTACCGAACCCATGTTTTTGTTGCTTCTGGTAGCCTGTGGCGTGTATATTGGCCTGGGTCGGACCGAAGAAGCCATCACGCTTGTCGTGGCTCTGCTGGTCGTGTCGGGCATTTCGGTTTATCAATCCATCCGCAGCGATCAGGCGTTGGAGGCCTTGTGCGAGCTGACTCAGCCACGAGCGCAGGTTCGGCGAAACGGAAAGTTGACCACCGTACCAGTCGAAGACATCGTGGTGGGCGATGCCTTGCTGGTTGAGGAAGGAGCCAAAATTCCTGCCGATGGAACCGTGTATGACCCCAACGATTTCTCGGTAGACGAGGCTACCCTGACCGGCGAATCTGTTCCCGTCACAAAATCACCCGGCGACCCGACCTTTGCCGGTACCAATACTGTATCGGGCAGTGCGTGGCTGACGGTAACCGCTGT
>JAQBNX010000630.1 GCA_028288385.1 Spirosoma sp. | reverse complement strand
AGAGTAAGTGTCGTAAAACAGGCAAGTCAGGCAGAGCAAAAGCGGCTGGTGCATAAATGGTGTTTATGCACCAGCCGCTTTTGCTCTGCCAGACTTGCCTGTTTTTTTATAAAATCAATCCCGACGGCGACTTCACGCCCACAAGTTCAACTTCAAATACTAAATCCTGTCCCGCCAGCGGATGGTTGGCGTCGAGCGTTACGTTTGTTTCGGTTAGATCACGAACAATTACTGGAATGGGCCGGGGGTTACCATCTTCGTGCATGTTGAGCGTCATTCCCATTTCAAGTGGAATATCGTTGGGGATATCGGTGCGGTTCATCGTGAAAATCATCTCTTCATTAGCGGGACCATACGCATCTTCCACCGGAATGTTGATGGTTTTTTTCTCGCCCTGATTCATTCCTGCTACGCCATCATCGAAGCCTTTGATGACCTGACCACTGCCAACCGTAAATTCCAGCGGAGTGCGGCCCGCCGACGAATCAAATACGGTTCCGTCGCTCAGCGTGCCGGTGTAATGCACCTGAACTGTGTCGCCAGATTTTGCTTGTGCCATAATGTTATTGGTTTGGTTAAACGCTGTCCTCTAATTACCGGGATTTCCGGCCAGAAGTGAACTGTTCGCTAATTTTTGACCAACTAGCTAGCTGGGGCAAAAGTTCACGGCTTATGGGCATACGTTGTGTTACTTAAAGGCGTACAGCGCTTGCTTTTAGCCTTATCTGATATTGCTTATAAGCTGTCACTCAGCCTATTTTTAATAGGCCCTAGCAAACACAACACGGCCCTGCGACGGCTTGCCGGAGTAAACACAGAGGCCATTCTCTATCTCCTGATCCAGGGGAATGCACCGAATGGTCGCTTTGGTTGCTTCTTTGATGGCTTCTTCGGTTTCAGACGTGCCGTCCCAGTGCGCCAGCAGAAAACCTCCCTTTTCGAGTTGTTCCTGAAATTGCTCGAACGTATCGACGCGAAACGTATTGGCCTGCCGAAAAGCGAAGGCTTTGTCGTATATGGACTGCTGTATATCTTCCAGCAGTGTTTTAATGTGCTGAGTTAATCCATCGAAGGAGACTGTTTCTTTCGTTTTAAGGTCGCGCCTGGCAATTTCGACGGTACCATTTTCCAGGTCACGCCCACCCATAGCCAGTCGTACGGGCACACCCCGTAATTCATACTCGGCAAACTTCCAGCCAGGTTTGTTCGCATCGGAGTCATCGTATTTAACCGAGATGCCTGCTTTTCTCAATTCCTGCACGAACGGTTTGACTTTGGCCGAGATCGCTTCCAGTTGCTCCTCGGTCCGGTAGATGGGAACAATTACAACCTGAATTGGTGCTAGTTTTGGCGGCAGCACCAACCCGTCGTCATCGGAGTGAGCCATAATAAGTGCCCCCATCAACCGTGTGGATACGCCCCACGAGGTGCCCCAGACGTAGTCCAGCGTGTTTTGTTTGTTGAGAAATTGCACCTCGAATGCCTTGGCAAAATTCTGGCCCAGAAAATGCGAGGTGCCCGCCTGTAGTGCTTTGCCATCCTGCATCATGGCTTCTATGCAGAGTGTATCATCTGCCCCGGCGAAGCGCTCATTCGCCGTTTTGTGGCCTTTTATTACGGGCATAGCCATCCACTCCTCGGCAAATCGGGCGTAAATGTCGAGCATCTGCTGCGTTTCGGCTTCTGCTTCATCGGCAGTAGCGTGGGCGGTGTGACCCTCCTGCCAGAGAAATTCGGCAGTGCGCAAAAATATCCGTGTCCGCATCTCCCATCGCACTACGTTAGCCCACTGGTTAATGAGCAGCGGCAGGTCTCGGTATGACTGAATCCAGTTTTTGTAGGTACTCCAGATCACGGTTTCGGAGGTAGGCCTGACAATCAGTTCTTCCTCCAGTTTAGCCTCCGGGTCGACAATCACTCCGGAACCATCTTCGGCGTTTTTCAGCCGGTAGTGCGTGACCACAGCACATTCCTTGGCAAATCCTTCAACGTGGGAAGCCTCCTTGCTTAAAAAGGATTTGGGGATAAATAAAGGAAAGTAGGCATTCTGGTGGCCGGTTTCTTTAAACATATCATCCAGGGCGCGCTGCATTTTTTCCCAGATGGCAAAGCCGTAGGGCTTTATCACCATGCAGCCGCGCACTGCTGAATTCTCGGCCAGATCGGCCCGCTTTACTAATTCATTATACCACTCAGAGTAGTTCTCACTACGGGACGGAATTGCTTTTGCCATATTGGGAAAACCAGAATTTTGGACCCTGTCCAAAAAACTTTGTCAACTGGATTAAACCATTAGATTCTAATCAGAATCTAATGAGTGTAAAAGTTGCAAAGATAGGTTTTTATCCTATTTTTGTAATCAATCACCCCGGCCTTGTGTTTATATACATGAGACTAGACATATCACCTATTTTACGCTAATATTTCCCTTGCCAAATGAAAACAAACTATTCATATCGCTACCTGACGATGGCTGCTCTGGTGGGTCTGTGGAGTTGCTCCTCCAGCCGCCAGACCGCCCAGAACGTCGGCGAAATGGACGATTTGTATGGCAACTCTGCTAATGCGGCAGTGTATGCCAGCACGTCGTCAGATGGACCTTCGGTAGCGCAGCGGCCCAGCCGCCAGCAACAACGTATGGAGCGCCAGCAACGCTCATCCCGCAGTGACAATCCAGAGTATTCTGACGATCAGCAGGGCTACAGCGCTAATACAGACGAGTATTATGCTGAGCTAAGTGCTCGTAAACTCAACCGGGGTCTGTCGCCGGATCCGGGCTGGAACGATCAGAATAGCTACAATTCTGGTTTTGTCAACGGTTACAATGCGGCCAATACATCAGCTTATAGCTGGAACCGCTGGGGCTTCAATAACACCGGCTTTTACAGCGGACTGGGTCTTGGCCTGGGACTGGGAGCTTTCGGCGGTTATGGTGGCTTTAACAGTTTCGGCATGGGCTTCGGCAATCCGTTCTATTCACCTTTTTACGGAAACTCATTTGCCTATGGCGGTGGCTACGGGGGCGGTTACTATGACCCATTCTATAGTTCCTATTATGGCGGTTATGGCGGTGGCTTCAACCCATTTTATGGTGGCTTTAACTCGTTCTATTCGCCATTCTATGGGGGTGGTTTTTACGGAGGTGGATATGGCCGGCCCGTTATCGTCAACAATGTTCTTGTGACGGGTGCCGATCCTTACCGCAACCGCTCTTATGGTCCACGATACGATCGCTCCTCCAGCCGTTATAACGACGCGTTTGTAAATACACCCCGTTCTAATAATGACCCTAACGCTGGCGGTCGTCGGGCCAGTGGCAATACGT
>JAQBNX010000623.1 GCA_028288385.1 Spirosoma sp. | reverse complement strand
TTCATCAACATGAACCATGCCCTGGATGAACAGGGGGGCGTGTTGCCGGGGCAGCGGATTGGGGCAATGGGCGACACGATTTCTGTGTTATATAACTACGAGGGCGATGCCCGGCTAACGGGAGGTGGCCCGCCCACTCGCCCGTTACGGGGCCCCGATGGGCGAGAAATACGTAACGACTGGCACGTATACCATCAGTACGTCCTGGATAAAGGCATTCAGCTTTTTCACCGGCTCGACTACCGGCGGCAGAAAAACTTTTATCAGGACGATACACTACGTCTGAATCAGGCACCAAAGCGCGGATTGCCGGGCCAGACAATACCGGGTTTTTACCCGGCTGTGCTGGGCGACACCTCGCGCATTTATCAGGATGCCCGTTTTCGGCTGGTCGAGAATCAGTTCGGACTGAAAGGTATTTACCAGCGTCGCGGCTCGGCCTTCAATTATCGTGCTTACCTGCGCAGCCGGATCTATGGGCAATATACCCGCTATAACACGTCCCGAACTCGCTTTAACGAATACGAAACCCGCCGAACCGAGACGTTCCTCGGTGGCTGGCTGGGCTATTACCTGCCCGACAGCCTGTCGCGCGTAACAGCCGAAGCCGAATACCAGGTCGGGGGAGGATTTCGGTTGCAGGGGCAGTTGGAAAGTAAATTCCTGACAGCAGGATACACGACCATGCTCGTTGCCCCAACGCTCCTGCAGGAACGTTACCAAAGCATGATTTTTGAATGGCGCAACAACTTTAAACTGCGCGGCTATAACTACGCGTACGGGAAACTGAACCTGCGTTACAAAGACCTACGCATCGAGCCAGGACTCGATTATTACCTGCTCAGTAACTACACCTATTTCGATACAAGTGCCATTGCTCGGCAGGCCAGTGGCTCCTTTAGCGTGTTGCGGACGGGTCTTGGCTACCACTTTGGGCTAGGCAAACTGCTGCTGTCGGGGCAGGCTTATTATACGGTACAGTCGCGGACCGATATCTTGCGGACTCCGCCTTTTTTTATGAATGCTCGCTTCCAGTATGAGTTTTTGTATGCTAAAGTGCTGTACATCCAGGCGGGGGTCGATCTGCATTATAAGTCGGCTTACTTCGCCGATGCCTATATGCCCCTAACTCAGCAGTTTTACCTGCAGAATCGGCAAAAGGTAGAAGGGTATCTCCTGGCCGACGTTTACGCAAATTTACGCGTGAACCGCACACGGCTGTTTGTCAAACTCACCCACGCCAACCAAGCCCTGATTCAGCCGGGCTATTTTGTGGCACCCGATTTTCTGCAAATGCGCCGGGGCTTTGCATTTGGTGTAGACTGGTATCTGTTCGATTGATTTAGGTGTCGGTTACGGGTAAAAAGGGTATTTTGATGACTTATATAGTCTTTGATTGGCCTCTAAACACTATGGCAAACGGCTTGTTCGTTTTATTACTACTTTGCACGTTCTGCTTTTTCAACAAATTAGCAGACCCATCGGCTAAACCAACGGCGTTGTTCGATGGTCGAACGTTTCGGGGTTGGGAAGGCGACACAACCAGTACCTGGCGCGTTCGTGCAGGTGCATTAGTGGGAGGTTCGTTAACTAAAACGGTCGAACACAACGATTTTCTTTGCACGACCCGTCCCTATGCCAATTTTGTACTTACTTTACACTGGAAACTCGTTGGCACCGGGTTTGTGAATGGGGGTGTTCAATTGCGTAGCCAGCGGCTGACCAGTCCTGCTTATGAAATGACTGGTTATCAGGCTGATTTAGGCAAGGGCTATTGGGGCAGTCTATACGATGAATCGCGCCGGAATAAAACCCTGGTTCAGGTCGATTCCAGCCTCACCAAGCGCATTTTGCGCGTAAATGACTGGAACGAATATAAAATCAGGTGCGAAGGTCCCCGAATCAGGTTGTGGCTGAATGGTCAGCCAACCGTCGATTATGTGGAAACGGACCCGGCCATTCCGCAGTCAGGTCTGATTGGACTCCAGATTCACGGGGGCGGCAAGGCCGAAGCGTCGTATAAAGATATTGTGCTGGAGGAATTGCCCTAATATCAATCAGTTGCATCAGCGTTATTAACTTTTCTGCATACAATCAATAACTAAACGTTCTGCATGGATTCGTTTCATTATCAAAAAGCCCCGACTCAGTACGACGCCGTGATTGTTGGTTCGGGGGCGGGGGGCGGCATGGCGGCCTATACGCTGGCCAAAGCTGGTGCTAAAGTGCTGCTGCTCGAAGCGGGTGGTTATTACGACCCCGCCGATCCGAAATACATTACGCAATTGAAGTGGCCGTGGGAGTCGCCCCGGCGCGGAGCCGGAACGACCCGAGCGTTCGGTGAATTTGATGCGGCCTGGGGTGGCTGGGACATTGAGGGAGAGCCCTACACCACCGCGCCCGGCACCGAATTTTTCTGGTTTCGGTCCCGGATGCTCGGTGGACGTACCAACCACTGGGGACGAATCTCACTGCGCTTCGGTTCCGATGATTTTCGGCGTAAAAGCATGACCGGTGTTGGGGTAGACTGGCCAATTGGCTACGACGATCTGAAACCGTACTATGACCGCGTCGATAAGCTTATTGGCGTATTTGGTTCAGTCGAAAATTTTCCGAATGAACCCGATGGCATTTTTCTGCCACCCCCCAAGCCACGCCTGCACGAACTGATGATCAGGAAAGGGGCCAAAAGTATTGGTATTCCGGTAATCCCGTCGCGTTTATCCATCCTCACGAAACCAATCAATGAGGAGCGGGGGGCGTGCTTTTACTGCAGCCAGTGCAGTCGGGGTTGCCAGGCCTACGCCGACTTCTCCGCGTCGTCGGTCCTGGTGAAGCCCGCCTTGAAAACGGGTAACGTAACGCTCATCAACGGCGCTATGGTGCGCGAAGTCCTCACCGACCCAACTACTGGCCTGGCAACGGGCGTTAGCTACGTAGATACACGAACTCTGGAAGAAGTAACTGTCAAAGGAAAAACGGTTGTGCTGGCTGCCAGTGCAGGAGAAACGGCGCGGCTAATGCTGAATTCTAAATCAGCCCGCTTTCCCAACGGAATAGCCAACTCCAGCGGTGTGGTGGGCCGCTATATCAACGACTCTACGGGGGCCAGCCGGTCGGCGTTTATACCCGCTCTCATGGATCGTAAACGTTATAATGAAGATGGCGTTGGCGGCATGCACGTCTTTACACCCTGGTGGCTCGACAACAAAAAACTGGATTTTCCCCGAGGCTACCACATCGAATATTCAGGAGGCATGGGTATGCCATCCTACGGTTTCGGCTGGGGTGTTGAAGCCATGAACGGCATGATTGCCGCCCGCGATGGCAGCATGAAAGCGGGTGGGGGCTATGGTACCCGGGTGAAAGACGACCTCCGCCGGTTCTTTGGCGCATACGTCGGTATGGCCGGCCGGGGTGAGCCGGTGCCGCTGGAAAGCAACTATTGCGAAATTGATCCCAACGTGGTTGATAAATACGGTATTCCCGTGCTTCGGTTCAACTACAAATGGTCAGACTACGAGGTGAAGCAGGCCAAACACATGCAGGATACATTTGAGGAGATTATTCATTCAATGGGAGGCATTGCCCTCGGTAATAAGCCGGATGCCAAATCTAACTACGGATTGGCCGAGCCGGGCAAAATCATACACGAGGTGGGTACGGCTCGCATGGGCAGCGATGCCAAAACATCGGCGCTGAATAAATACCAGCAGGCCCACGATGTTAAGAATCTGTTCGTGGTCGATGCGGCTGCGTTCCCCTCACAAGGCGACAAAAACGTGACGTGGACGATTCTGGCCAGTTCCATGCGCACGAGTGAATACTTGATTAATCAGGTTAAACAAAAAAATATTTAACGGCACTATGAAACGCAGAGACTCCCTAAAAGCCCTATCGCTCACCGGTTTTGGACTGGCTGTTTCGCCGGTCGAAGCAGCCGTGCCGGCACCACCCGAACCAAAACCGCTTAAAATACCCGGTGGACGCCAGAAGTTTGAGGCCGAACGCGACGCTAAGCTCATGAGCGAAAAGTTCTTTACGCCCCATGAGCTACAAACCGTTACGGTCCTGTCAGACATTATCATTCCCGCCGATGAGCGGT
>JAQBNX010000617.1 GCA_028288385.1 Spirosoma sp. | reverse complement strand
GGCCGAAGAGTCGGGCAGGTTTGACGCCTTAACGGGTTCGCTGGATCGGGTGTCGGCCGTGGAGATGATCGATCAGAATCCCATCGGCAAATCAAGCCGCTCGAATCCGGTTACCTACATCAAAGCCTATGACTACCTTCGGCAGGTGATGGCCGACCAACCGGTGGCGAAATCGCGGGGCTACAAGCCAAGCCATTTCTCGTTTAATGTCGATGGGGGCAGGTGCGAGGTTTGCCAGGGTGAGGGCGAGGTAAAAATCGAGATGCAGTTTATGGCCGACATATACCTCAAATGCGAGGGCTGTAGGGGCAAGCGTTTTAAGCAGGAGGTGCTGGAGGTAACGCTGCACGACCAGAACGTATCGGACATTCTAGACATGACCGTTGACGAGGCCATCGACTTCTTCCGCAAAGCCGACCCTAAAATGGCCGACAAGCTGCTGCCCCTACAGGATGTGGGTTTAGGCTATATCGGCTTAGGTCAATCGGCTAACACTCTCTCGGGTGGTGAGGCCCAGCGGGTGAAACTGGCATCGTTTCTAGGAAAAGGAAATCCAAACAAGGGCAGCACGCTGTTTATTTTCGACGAACCAACCACCGGGCTGCACTTCCACGACATTCGCAAGCTGCTCTCAGCCATTAACGCCCTGGTCGATCAGGGTGATTCGGTGATCATCATCGAGCACAATATGGAAGTTATCAAAAACGCCGACCATATCATTGACCTTGGACCCGAAGGGGGCGAAACCGGGGGCTACGTAACGTTCACAGGAACCCCTGAAGAAATGGTTAACTTAACGGATGGGAATTTTACAGCAGCGTACCTAAGAGGAAAGCTGTAAGTCCAGAACAATGTCGCTGAAAACGCAGGCCGGTTGTGCAGCCTACGGTTTCAGCGAGGGCTTTAGGGTGAAACTTTCTCAGTTTAAAACACCCATGCGTCCGTTCTGAAAATCATTGTAAGCTTCCAGTATTTCTTCGCGGGTGTTCATCACAAAGGGTCCATATACAGCCAGTGGCTCCTGAATAGGCTCCCCAGCCAGAATGAGCACTTTTGCGTCAGCTGTAGCTCCCCAAGAAATCGTATCGCCATCAAGGTTTGTCAGGGCTATTTGCCCGCGCGACACCAATTTGCCATTTACCGTGACGGAGCCACGGAGTACGTAGGCCATAAAGGCATAATTAATAGGGACAGTAAGAGTTTCGGTTTGCCCGGACGACAGCGCCAGGTCGGCCACCACGATCGGGCTAAACGTACGGGCCGGGCCGGGCAGACTGGCCAGTTCTCCCGCAATAACGCGTAGCTGACCACCTCCTGGCAATGTACCCGTAGGAATACGCGACGATGCTATATCCTGGTATTGGGGCGGGCTCATCTTATCTTTAGCCGGTAAATTAACCCACAACTGCACAAAATCTAACTGGCCACCCCGACGCGAAAATTCCTGCTCGTGTTTTTCTTCATGAATAATGCCCGATGCAGCCGTCATCCACTGAACATCGCCGGCAAATAGTTTTCCCCGGTTTCCGGCCGAGTCACGATGTTCCAGTGCTCCTTCATACACAATCGTAACCGTTTCAAAACCCCGGTGTGGATGCTCGTCGACACCTTTGGGATATTCGGAGGGTTGCACCTGCATCGGCCCGTGGTGGTCGAGCATGAGAAACGGGTTGAATGGCCGCGATCCCTGCGGATGAAAAGCATTCAGCCCAATAAAACCATCACCAACGCTGTTAGGCGTGGCGGTACGGATATCTGCAATAGTACGTAGCGTTCCCATAATTGATGTATCTACATTTAATTATAAACCACGGAAATACGGGACAAGTTCACGGCTATTAATACACATTGTTACGTCTTAAACAGGTTTTTTACCCGCGTTTGTGTTCTCAAATCACTTAAACGTGAATCCGTCTTATGCTTGAATTAAAAGTTGTTCGTTGGGGCAGTAGAAGGTAGTACGCCCGCCAACTGTTGAGCGCTCAATGCGCGTTCGGCAGCGGGGGCAGAACTTATGAGCTTCCACATCGTCGTAGGGCGAATCGTCCCACTCGCGAACGTGAATCAGGAAACTATTCGGAAAGTCGCGGTAGGTGGCTTCGTGACGAATAGCCGTTTCGAGCACCAAATGGATTGCATCATGCAGTTGAGCCAGTTGGGCGTCCGTTAGGATATCAGCACGTTGCGCCGGATGCACCAATGCCTGAAACAACACTTCGTCCACAATCCAGTTGCCCAGGCCAGCCACTACGTATTGATCGAGCAAAACAGCTTTAATCACCATCTTCTTGCGCCGAACCCGATCCGTCAATTCCTGCAATGAAATATCCAGCCCATCAGGCCCTATTTTTTTGTCCCGCAGATAAGCATCAACATCGCTTACTAATCCAACTCGTTCGAATTTTCGCGGGCACAGAAAGCCGAGGTTGTAGCCGCTGCTGAATTCAAACACAATCCGGGCAAAACGCGGTCGGTCGAGCGATGCGTGATAATAAGCCAGATCACCCGTCATTCCGAAGTGCATTCTAACGGATATGTCCGGTGCATCGGTCATCACAAACAGGTTTTTTCCCACTCGGCGCGTACCCGTAAACTGCCGGTTAACCAAAGCGTTTGTCAGCGTAGCGTAGTCGGTTGTCAGTAACTTTTTGTCTTCTACCTCAATGTGTTGAATGGGTTGGAAAAGTGAAGAAGTTTCGAGGTACTGACGTCTAATTTCGACTTCGGGCAGTTCTGGCATACAATTTGATATTTCTACTGTAAACGTTTAAAATAAGCCGTTGTTAAGCCATTTCGCCCCCCGCTGCCGCCGTAATCCGCTAGGGTCATTCTCACGTCTGCTTATTGATTATACGGTCGATAGTCTTGTTTGCCAGCTATTTATTCGGGAACTTTGCCAGAAATCTGCCAGTTTAAGAAGACAATACGGTTCGTATCACTCACGTTACAGTACTGCAATTGGCTAGAAAATCCCTTGCTGTTTACCCTTTTTCCTATTCCTATTTAACCCGTTCAGATGTAACAACCTCTACACGCGTACAAAGACAAAGTGCATGTTCAATTGTTAAACTGACAATCTACTATGGAGAGTAATCCTCAAAGACCCAAGACCAACGGTGCCCTGTTAGCCGCCTTAATTATCATGACTGGCTTAGCCGGTGTATCGAGTTACCTGTATTTCGATCAGAAAAAGGTTTCAGAAAATCAGGAAGTGACCATTTCCGAACGCGTTGAAGAACTAACATCTACCCGCGTCAAACTGGATTCAATTTCGACGGCTCTGGATGCCAAAATAGCTGAAGTACAGAAATTAGGAGGTAACGTTTCGGAACTGGAAAAAATGAAGGTTCAGTTGGAGCGGGACAAAGCGTCGCTGCGCAAAGGAAACCGAATTTCAATTGCTAAATACGACGCTAAAATCAAGCAATACGAAGCGTTTCTGGTTGAAAAAGATACGCTTATTGCTAACCTTCAGCGTGAGAACGTAACGCTGGCGACCAACGTAAAAGTGCTGGACGAAGAGAATACCGGCCTGAAAGTGAAAGGCCAGCAATTCCGCGATTCAGTCACAACGGTTGTAAGCCAGGTTGTTTCGCAGAATCAGGAACTGAGCACAAAAGTGACCCGTGCGGCTGCGCTCAAGGCTCAGAACGTGAAGGTGTTTGCAGTTAATGCAAAAGGCAAGGTAAAGGAAGACGATTCCTATAAAGCAAAGCGGCTCGACAAAATCAAACTGGTTTACACCTTGCTCGACAATCCGCTGACAAAGGAAGAGCCGAAGGAAGTTTATGTTCGGGTGCTTGACCCACAGGGAGCCGTTGTTTCAGACATGGCTAATGGCTCTGGCACATTCAGTGTAGATGGCAACGAAACCATTTATACAACCAAGCAAACGGTTAACTATACGAGCAACGGCCAAAATGTGGAGCTGCTTTATACGCGTGGCATTCCTTACAAGCCGGGTAAGTATACGGTCGAACTGTATTCAGAAGGCTTCCGCATTGGTGCGGGTGAGTTCGCGGTTCGGTAATTACTTTAGTTAATCAACAAAAAGGCGCGGCACCCAACGGTGTCGCGCCTTTTTGTTGATTAACTAAAGTAAGTTATTTGAAACCCACGAAATACAGGGAAGATTGCGGGTCATTCTGTAGGGAAATCCGCAGCAGTTTACCCTGCTTTTCCATGCCATTATTCATAAAAATGCGATCTGTTTGCAACGCACCGATGGCTGAATCGGCTATGCGCAGATGGATACCATCGGCTTGCCGCTTTAACACTACGTTGGAAATGCGCTGGCTGCTTTTGGCAGGATACAACTTTGTATAAATCAACGTAACGGTACTATCGGACTCGGCTTGTAATTCAGCATAGGGCATCTGACTGGCCGAAAGGGCCACACAGGATGGGTCCAGATAAACATTAGTCTGGTACGTACCGGCGACTTCACCCGCCAGCGTTGGTGCATTCGGCTGAATATCGCTCTCGTGTTGGCAGGCCGTGGCCGAGGCAAGCAGCGCACACAGAAGAAGTCGTTGGTTCATAGTCTGGTTTTTTAAGCAATAGACCCCGCCTGAGCCGTAAGCGTTGGGTTATCTTCCGCTTTTTTTTCTGCGTCACTACTGCCTGACTCTGCATCACTAGGCTGGACCTTATCTACCCAAACTTTCATTTCGTTGAGAGTCATTGGCCCAAATTGCGTCGTAAACGCTACATCAGCCGCATCCCGGCCATAGGCTACCGTAATCCGATTTCCACGCAGTTGCTGCTGGGTCGCATCGAACGTATACCAGCGGTCATTTACGTATCCTTCAAACCAGGCGTGGAGATCCATTGGGTCAAGTTGATAGAGATAGCCAACGACCATCCGGGCCGGAATATTGAGCGCCCGACAAAGTGAGATGCCTAAGTGAGTAAAATCACGGCAGACGCCAACACGTGTCTCAGCCGTATCAACGGCCGATGTACTGGCATCGCTGGTGCCGTACTCATACCGAACGTTCTCAAAAATCCAGCAACGGATGGCTTCGGCCTGGTCATACCCTGGTTCGGCGTTCTCCGTAATTTGCGAAGCTAAACTTCCCAGTTTATCAGACTGGCAATAGCGGCTGGGCAGGGTATAGTGTAATACATCATCGGGCAGGTCTTCGACCGGCGTGTAGGGAGCGCCCGGCGCTACGTCAATGGCGTCGGTGGTCTGAACAGTAGCCGAAAAGTGAATGGCAAACGGCCCTTTAGGAGCTACAACTCGCTGGCATAGATTGCCATACATATCGGTAAACTCTGTAACATGGACTGCGGGCGTAATTTGGTATTCCTCACGCATGATCCATTGCCCTGCTCCGGAGCGCGGGCGGAGCAT
>JAQBNX010000604.1 GCA_028288385.1 Spirosoma sp. | reverse complement strand
CACCGACCTGCTGACGGGACAGACCATTGGCCAGGTGGGTTATTTCAACAGTAACCTCGTGCGCAAACGAGGCCAGTTCGGGACCGCCAACCTCGACTATACGCACCTGTTTGCCTCCAAAGCTACTCTAACCGTTGGGGGCCTGTATGAATATGATTACCTGGACGGATTCACGCGCAACCTGAACGTGAATCGGGCTGACGGACGCGATACGCTTCAATACACACTATCGACGACAGATCGCCCCATTGTGAATGCCCGTGCCAACCTCGATGCGGGACTGCCGCTAGCGGGTGGACGGCTGGAAGTAGGCTACCAGTACCGCACCCAGCAGGACGAAGGCGCATATCGGTACGGCAACCAGAATGGGAAAGGCGAGCCCCTTCAGGTGGTTCCTGCCTTTACGGGGCAAGTTAACGTAGGCAATCAGATTCACAGTTTGTATGGCCAATTCGGTCACAAAGCCCGCCAGTGGGACTACTCGGCGGGACTACGCTACGAACATGCCCAGCGTACGGTATTTGTCAGGCCGCAGGGGCAAACCTACCCACTGACCCTGAATAACCTGTTTCCGTCGGTTAGTGCCCTCTACAAACCCAATGATAACTGGCAGTTTCGGGTGGGCTACAGTCGCCGTGTCCAGCGCACGAGCAACTTAGCCCTCAATCCCCTTCCCGAACGCGAACACTCTGAAACCCTCGAACAGGGCGATCCCGCGCTGCTGCCCGAATTTGTGGGCCTGACCGAAATGGGAGCCGTCCGCACATTCGGGGGCGGTACCTGGCTGGCAACGGTCTATCATCAGCGGATCCGAAACATTGTCAACCGCGTCAACAACGTGTATGCCGACACTATACTGAACCGTATATACACCAATGCCGGTCTGGCCCAGCGGCTGGGGCTGGAACTGGCCACCGACCTCACCCTGACAAAAGGCTGGAAACTCTACGTAGGTGGAACCGTTTACCACTATACACTTGCAGGTGGGTTGTTTGGAAACGACGTAGTGTTTGCCAATCAATCGTGGGTATACTCGGTCAATGCCAACACCAGCGTCCAGCTTGCTCCTTCGCTTAGTTTACAGGCCAACGTCAACTACTTGTCCCGACGCATAACGGCTCAGGGTGAAGACTCCCGGTTTCTGGTACCCAATCTGTCGCTCCGAAAGGCGTTTTTCCAGCAGCGGCTGTCGGTAACGGTGCAGTGGCAGAACATAGGGCTGGGGCTGCCTTCCAATGAGCAACGCATCACCACCCGGGGTCGCGACTTCTTCACAACCACCAACTACATTCAGGAAAGAGACATTGTTCTTATCAATGTCAGCTACGCACTCCGGCAACTAAGCAAGCGGACAAAACTGCCTACCAACGAATTCGGCGACAAAGAGTTTTAAGGCCGGTTTGCTCGTTTGACTGGCCGATTTAACATACTACGTCGGCCAGGGTTCAGCGGCTATTGAATATCCTATCTACGGAGGCTTTGCTGCTCCAGACCAGGGGTGATTACGTGCGGTAATGATTAATTGCCCACAGCCTGAAGGCGGAGAATACCAGAGTCAGTTATCAACCGCCTGTAAAGTAATTGTTGATGACCCTAAATCTGGCGCTGACGTCAACGTGTTCCCAGCGCTTTTCTTTTTCAATGTAGTTATGAAGCGTTGCCGATATGCGTCCCGATACGGGCATGCCGGGGCCACCAAACTCGGTGATTGTAATGGTGACCGGTCCATACTTCAGGACGTTTGGTTGAGGTACCCATTGAATTCCATAATTGTCTGTCTGGTCGAACGCTACTACGTTGAGGTACTTGGTTTTTTCCTCCAGAACATACGTACCGTTTCCCATGAAGATAGCCGGGTCAATAAACGCACGCACATTGGCCTGATCCTTGCTTAGTTTGGGCACATTTTCCCACAGGCTTATTTCACAGTATGTGCCTTTCTTCTCCGCGATTACTTCCATGTGAGCGTTTTTAAACAGCTTGCTGCCAATTTTAAATTCGTTCTCGGCGTCGGTCATTGTCAGATTAGATACCAGTGTGATTACGCCTTTCTGCGTTAAGTTTAATTCGACACTAACGGCCAGCGGATTATCGGCTTTAGGCACCATGGCGCGTGGCGCTATGTAAGCTGCCTCTCCGCCCTGTCCCAAACGATCGAGTGAACCAACGAGGTAACGACGGTCATCGTTGAGGTTTAACTCGCCATTGAGCTTCCAGTTTCGCAGTTCCTTTTGCGTAAGCTCTCGCAAGGCATCATCTCCCTTAACCGGATTTGGCAGCGGCACGAACAGATCGTCGTCAGGATTGGGTGAATAGCGGGTACGACCGGGCTCAAAATAAACCGTAAAGTGAATATGCTCATTGGGAAGAATTGTATCAGCCTGGGGCGTCATGTAATACTGTTCATACCAGGCCATAGGGTGGGAAAAGTTACGCATACGAGCCAAAATTGTTTGTTTCACCTTATCCACCTCGGTATTGAGTTTCCCCTGCCAGATGCCTTTGTCGTCCTGAAAAGCGATGCCTACTACGTCTGGTGACGAGCCGCTAATGCTGCGGGTTGTGTAGTGCCAGACAAGTGAAACGGGCTTGTTGAGTTTAGTATCCTTAGGAGCCAGTATGAAGGCAGGGCCAGCTCCGCTCGGGGCCTTGTTCTCGACTAACTGCAGTGTAAGCGCCGTTGGTTTATCGAGCGCTCCGGCCGGAACTTCCAGCGTAAATTGCCCGTCGGGCGTTGTGAGATTTCCTCCACTGGGACCGATGGTTTGGGTAAGGGGTACCCCGATTGGTTTACCTGCTTTGGTGGCAACGCCCGGCTCGTCGGATGAATTTCCAGTAGGTGTCTCTACCTGACCAGGCATTACAACGTCGGGCGCTTTTTTACAGCCTGAAAGGGTAAGCAAAACAACCGTCAGAACGGTTGCTGTCAATCGGGTTGAAAATATCAGGTTCATGATGATTTGTCGTTAGCGTTAGTGTACGTTATACGTCGGCTATTGGTTGCGGCCTAAAATTGGTTATCACTGCGCTAACTGGCCGTCCTGATTTCGGTGAAGCGGTAATCCAAATCGTTAGAATCGAAAAAGGGCGGAGTGAGACGACCGATTCATAATTTCCCTTATTCGGTCGAATCATTACCTTTGCGGACTCCGCGTCTGCGGCTCAATTTTGTGTCGTATTATTCAATCGTTTATACCCCAGTCCAATGGAAAAAATTAAAGTGGCGAATCCGGTTGTTGAACTGGATGGCGACGAAATGACTCGCATCATCTGGAAATTCATTAAAGACAAGCTGATTCTGCCCTATGTCGATGTTGACATCAAATACTATGACCTCGGCATTGAGTACCGCGACGAAACCAACGATCAGGTGACGATCGACGCGGCCAATGCCATTAAACAGTATGGTGTTGGTATCAAATGTGCGACCATTACGCCCGACGAAGACCGCGTTAAAGAGTTCAACCTGAAGCAAATGTGGAAGTCGCCGAATGGCACCATCCGCAACATTCTGGACGGCACCGTGTTTCGTGAGCCGATTGTCATGAACAACGTACCGCGTCTGGTTACCAACTGGACGGCTCCTATCATTGTCGGCCGACACGCGTTTGGCGATCAGTACCGGGCCACTGATTTCCTGGTGCCGGGTAAGGGGAAACTGACGATGAAGTTTGAGGGCGAAGATGGAACCGTGCAGGAATACGAAGTTTTCAACTTCCCTGGTGCAGGTGTGGCCATGGGCATGTATAACCTGGACGAATCCATCCGGGGTTTTGCCAAAGCCTGTTTCAATATGGCCTTGCAAAAAGGATGGCCCCTTTATCTGTCAACAAAAAATACGATCCTGAAGAAATACGACGGACGTTTCAAAGATATTTTTCAGGAGATTTACGAGGCTGAATTTGCCGGTAAGGTGCATTATGAGCACCGCCTGATCGACGACATGGTAGCCTCGGCCCTGAAGTGGGAAG
>JAQBNX010000591.1 GCA_028288385.1 Spirosoma sp. | reverse complement strand
TCGACTGGTTGGCCGCTTCAGACACAGCACGCTTAATAGCGTTGACTGTGTTATTGACATTCACAACCGACCCTTTGGCAACGCCATCAGTTAGCGGTGTTTCGCCCACACCCAACACTTCGAGCGTTTCCTGGTCCTTATTGTTCCGGACCACCCGGCCCGCCACCGCGCACACTTTCGTGCTGCCGATGTCTAAACCAACCACAATTTTATCGTCAACACCTACAGTCGTCATTCGCACACGATTTGATTTCGATATTGAACGCTCACCCGGCGGTAGCAGTCCCAACCTTTCACCGGTAAAACGTCCGTATAAAACAATTTCAATTTCTTAAACTTAACCTCCAGATCGACTGGCTGACCAAAATCGATCTGATGGGTCCCCATCTGAGGCCACATTGTTACGTCGCCCTGCTCATCGACCGACAATTCGGCAATTTGCGCCCGCCAAAACGGATCATTCTGAATCCTGTTCAGCATGGTCAGCAACGGCCGGTTGCGTTCACTAACCAGTGATCTGTTCTGGGCAAAATATTGACCCGTCAGCACTGGAACCCGGGCAGAGTAGTTCATCGAAACCGGGAAAAACCGTCCCTCTTCGCTTACATACTGTCCCCTTATGGGCTGTTCTCCATCGTCCAGTTTAACCAACCGCGCCACTGGATTTGGCTGCTCAATCGTGACGAGTAAATTACCCGGCAAGTCGCGCGATACCTGACAGTTTTTCACCAACCCGTGCTGCCGCAATCGCCTTTCCAGCCGACGCAGATCCATGGCTGTATATGACTGTCCAATCACTGGGTCTGCCCCCTGGTTGGTCAGGTAGCCCGTTACATCACGGTTTGTCAGAAATCGGTGCCCATCAACCTGATTAAGTTGAATGACCACCGCCTGCACCCGCTTCTGTCCGTGCCGTACTTCCGTAAAAGCAATCAAACCAAACAACGCAAGAAGCCCACCAACGGTGAATAGCCACTTTCGGATTGATTTAAAGGTAGAGAACATCTGTAAATAAGCTTAATGAAAATACAGATATTTTTATCTACTGGTCTTGCAACCCCTTTTTTAATGCCGGAAGCAGTTTATCAATGTCCCCGGCACCGATTGTTACAAGCAATGATGGTCTATTATTTCGCACAACGTCGATTACTTCATCCAGCGTACACTGTTGCTTAGTTTTTGATTGAATGTGTTGAAAAATCAAGTCTGAGGTAACGCCTTCCATGGGTGCTTCGCGGGCCGGGTAGATGTCCAGCAGGATTACGTGATCCGCTAACGACAGGCTTTGGGCGAATCCATCGGCAAAATCGCGGGTGCGGCTAAACAGGTGCGGCTGAAATACGGCCGTTAGCTCACGATCTGGGTAAAGTGCTTTTACCGACGACAGGAAAGCCATCACCTCAGCTGGATGGTGCTCATAATCGTCGATCAATACGGCCCGGTCGGTTTTGAGTACATACTCGAACCGGCGACGAACCCCCCGGTAACTGGTTAACGCCGATTGGATTGCCTCCGGCGATACACCAAGTTTAAGGGCTACGGCTCCAGCTACCACGGCATTCTCCACGTTATGAAATCCAGGGACTGCTAACTTAATATCACAAATGACACCATTTTCGTACACTAAATCAAATACAAACGCGGCCTCTTCAATTCTTAGTTGTCGACTATGAAAGTCACCCTCCTGCAACGAATACTCACGAACCCTTGCTTTAGTTTGCCCGGCCAATGACAAGCCTTTCTTCATAAACAGGACGCCTTCTGAATCGATCTGGCTAACGAACATACCGAACGATTCCAGAACGGCGTCATGAGCGCCATAAATGTCCAGATGGTCGGCGTCGGTGGACGTAACAACGGCCAGTTGCGGAAATAAGGTCAGAAACGACCGGTCAAACTCATCGGCTTCGACTACGCAAACCACCGACCGCAAATCATCGGCTGGTTCGTTGAGCAGGAAGTTTGTGCCGTAGTTGTTTGTAATACCTCCCAGAAAAGCCGCACAGTTGACGCCTGCATTGCGCAGGATATGAGCCACCATTGATGAGGTGGTTGTTTTGCCGTGCGTACCCGCTACGGCCACGGTTTTCATCTGTCCGGCCAGCAGACCCAGCACTTGCGATCGTTTTTGCAACACAAAACCGTTCTCGGTAAGGTAAATGTATTCGGCATGGGTGGCAGGCACCGCTGGGGTATAGATGACGAGCGTTTGGTCTGGATTCTCACGAAATACAGTTGGAATCTGGCTTACATCCTCTGTAAAATGAATGGTCATGCCTTCTGCCTCCAGCGCGTTGGTCAGGGCAGTGGGTGTTTTATCGTAGCCAGCGACGACATAGCCATTAACACTAAACCAGCGTGCCAGCGCGCTCATGCCAATGCCGCCTATACCGAGAAAATAAACGTATTTAAACTGATTCAATGTCATATATAAGGGAGCCGGTAAAGCAAAAGCAGGAAAGGGTTTTCGCCGATTTCCGTTTTGCTTATTCCTTTTTCTTTAGTTTGATTACTTCTTCCGCAATGTCGTGGGCAGCATTGGGTTTAGCCAGGGTTTTAATTTGGGTACTGAGTTGCTGCCGCTGCACCGGATTATTGAGCAGGTTCAACGCAGCCGTGACGAGTTGGGTGCGAGCCTCCTGATCACGTATTAAAATGGCTCCGTTACGTTCGACTAACGCCATAGCATTTTTAGTCTGATGATCTTCGGAAGCAGCCGGAAAGGGAACCAGAATAGCAGCACGACCCACCAGACACAGTTCAGACACAGAGAGGGCACCCGCCCGCGATACGACCGCGTCGGCAACAGCGTAGGCTTTGTCCATGTCATAAATGAAGTCATAGGCCTTCAGGAGTGGAGAGCCCACGGCAGCTATGGCCGTCTGAGCCCGCCCGATGAAAGCCGGCCCCGTTTGCCAGATCACCTGTACGCCCGCATCGGCAAACTGCTTCAAACCCATTTCCATGCTTTCATTCAGCGTTCGGGCACCCTGACTTCCGCCGATAACTAATAGCGTAGGGCGGCTGGCTTCCAGGCCAAAAAACGTTTGTCCGGCTGTCACCTGCTGATCGGCAAACTGAATGTCACTACGGACGGGATTTCCTGTTAATTTGATTCTGTCGGCGGGAAAGAATGCCTCCATACCCGGATAAGCCACGCAGATACGTTCGGCCCAGCGAGCCAGCACTTTGTTGGTTAATCCAGCGTAGGAATTCTGTTCCTGAATGAGTGTCGGAATCCCGCTCAGCGACGCAGCCAGCAGCAATGGTCCACTGGCATACCCACCTACACCTACGGCAACATCGGGCCGAAAGTCACGAACAATGTTCTGCGCTTTTAGAAAACTCCGACCTAGTTTCAGCGGAAAAGCCAGGTTAGATAAACTCAGTTCCCGTTTGATGCCAACCACCGGCAGTCCCACTATTTTATAACCCGCCCTGGGCACTTTCTCCATCTCCATCTTGCCCTCGGCCCCTACGAATAGAATCTCGGTCGACGGATCCAGCACTTTTAGTTCGTTGGCAATAGCGATGGCCGGGTAAATATGACCGCCGGTTCCTCCTCCGCTGATAATTACATTCATTCAATTCAGTTTTTCGTCGATTGGCTACGGTACGTGGTTTGCCGCGACGCCCGCACCACAAATAAAAGCGTTCAAATCTTACTCTCATCTACTTCGTCGCGGCTTACACTCAGGACAATCCCGATGGCTAAGCCCGTAAATATCAGCGACGTACCACCCATGCTGAGCAACGGAAGCGGTTGACCCGTAACCGGAGCCAGTCCAATGGCGACGCAGATACTGGCAAACGCCTGAAAAACAATGCTGAACGTTAGCCCGGCCGACAACAGCCCCCCAAACGGACGCGTGGCTTTCTGAAGCGTTTTCATGCCTCGCCAGAGAAACAGGATGTAGGCCAGTAGAACCGGAATACCCCCGAAAAGCAGTCCGTATTCTTCCACAATGATGGCATAGATAAAATCAGAGAACGGGTTGGGCAAGGTGTTACGTTGATGACTGTTACCCGGCCCCTGCCCCTGCAGCCCGCCATTGGCTAGGGCGATATAAGACTGCTCAACCTGATAAACAATGGTATCGGAGTCCATAAAGCTTTTCATTCGGTTGGTCGCTGTTCCAAAGCGCTGCCCAACCATTAATGCCATGCCACCAAACAACACACACACACCAATCATGTAAGCTAAGTACCGCACCGGCACGCGCCCAATATACATCAGGAGAAAGCAGGTTGCGGCCAGCAGCAGGGCGGTCGACGTATTGGATAGAATAATGAGTGAGCAGATTATACCAATCCAGAGAATCAGGTTGAAGAGCACGCTCGGGTCGCTCATGATCCGCTGCCGCTTCGCCAGCATGGCTGCCAGGTTCGAAATCAAGGCCAGCTTGGCTAAATCTGACGGCTGAAAGGTTTGGTTAATAATGGGAATTGTAACCCACCGCGACGCATCATTTAGGTTTGTTCCTTTAAAAAACGCCCACAGCAGCAAGGGGATGGAGAGCCACAGCCCAAATTTTGAAAGTTTGGCGTAATAGATATAATTGATTCGATGGGCAAAGTACGTACAGGCCAGACCCAGTAACAATAAGGAGCCGTGCTTGAACAGGAAGGCCTCGGTATTACCGTCGAGTTCTCGAAAAGCTTTTGTGCCCACCGCGCTATACACCACCAGTACGCTCATAATGGATAAGTACAGCACGATCCACCAGATTTGGCGATCGCCTTTCAGATGTGTTTGAATCCAGTCGCGAAGGATCATTTTGTCTTGATATAATGAGTTACAAATGCGCTTGCCCGTGGGCATCTAGGCTTAATCGTTGAACGGCGACTTTGAACTGATTTCCCCGATCTTCATAATTTCGGAACAGGTCGAAACTTGCACACGCGGGTGACAGTAGGACTACGTCGCCGGGTTTTCCCAACGCCCGTCCCATCTCAATAGCATCCCGAATATTCTGTGTTTCGGATATAGCCGAGACCTTACCGCCGAAGTACTCCACCAACTTATGATTATCAACCCCTAAACAGATTAGCGCCTTCACTTTTAGACGGACTAATTCATCGAGTTGAGCGTAGTCGTTGCCTTTATCCAGGCCCCCTGCTATCCAAATCACGGGCGCGTCCATGCTCGACAGGGCATAGTATACTGAATCGACGTTGGTGGCTTTTGAATCATTGATAAACTGAACACCGTCTATAACTCCGGCCGGCTCTAGCCGGTGGGGGGCATTCACAAACGTTTTCAGACCTTCGGCAATTGCTTCGTTCGATACACCCACTGACTGAGCAGCCAGGATGGCCGCCATTGTATTGATTCCATTGTGCGGTCCTCGTAGCATCGTATGGGCCTGTTGCATCTCAAATGTCTTTCCCCGGTAGCTGGCGTGCAGTTGCCCATTGGCCAGGTATCCGCCTTCTTCGACGGCCGTTTTGAGTGATATGGGCAGCCGATGTACCACTGGATTACGTCTCGTCAGTTCCGTTAAAATTGGCTCACTTTCGGCGAAATAGATAAAATCATCCGTAGGACGGGCCTGTTGAAGAATTCGGAATTTGGAATCTACGTAGTTCTGAAAGTTGTATCCGTAGCGGTCGAGGTGGTCGGGCGTTATATTGAGCAAGACCATTACGTCCAGATGCGTGTCGTACATATCATCCAGCTGAAAGCTGCTCAGCTCGAGTGCAAAGTAATCAAATGCATCGTCGATGACCTGTCTGGCAAAACTTTCGCCCACGTTACCAGCCAGCCCTACGTTAAGGCCTGATGTTTTGAGCAAATGATACGTCAGCAATGTAGTGGTCGTCTTCCCATTGCTACCGGTGATTCCAATAAGTTTAGCTTTTGTGTAGCGGGCAGCAAACTCAATTTCGGAGATAACCGGCGTACCGTGTGCCCGGAGCTTCTGAACCAGTGATGCGGTTCCTGGAATACCCGGACTTTTAACTACTTCTCCTGCGTCTAGAATGAGTTCCTCGGTATGCTGTCCTTCTTCAAACAAAATGCCAGCATTCTGCAACATTGCCCGGTAAGCATCAGATAAGACTCCTTTATCAGATAGAAAAACGTCGAAGCCTTTGGCTTGTGCCAGCAGAGCTGCTCCTACACCACTTTCGCCCCCGCCAAGAATTACTATTTTCCTTGCTGCCATAGTCAACCGGTATTAGAGCAAAATAACGCATAAATAAAGAAGCCCCGACCAATGGCCGGGGCTTTTCTCGAAAAGTTTCCTTTACCTGCCTTATTCCTTCGGGGCAAGTGAGTTTGAGAGTCGGAGGTGGTTAGCCGCTTTTACAATAAGAAAAACTACCCAGGCAACGATCAGGAACTGAACAACATTGTTCAGGAAATTACCGTATCGAATTGCCACTTCGGGTGTCTTTCCAACAGCCTCTTTAATGACGATTTTCCACTGCGTTAAGTCTGTTCCACCGATGAGCAGACCAATAATTGGGTTTAAAATATCTTCTACCAAAGAATTAACAATCTTGGTAAACGCGGCACCTATAATGATACCAATGGCCAAATCCAGTACGTTGCCCTGAGCAATGAATATTTTGAATTCCTTAAGCAAGTAGATATGGGTTTAGAGACGGGAAAGACAGGATTTAATAGACAAAACGGGTCAGGTATTGCGTCAGAACAAGCCTCTGACAGAGAGCATTATTAACATGCGGACCGTCATATAGGAGTAGCTTATAACCGGAGGGCTGAAAACGTCTTTTAGACGGCAACTGCTTGCTGGTACAATTCTCTAAGGTGGTCTCTTGAGCGTTTCAAACGCATTTTTAAGGCACTTTCGGTCAGCGAGTAATAAACTGCCAATTCTTTGATACTGACCTCATCCTGGTATTTTTGCCGAAGTAAGTTCTGCTCCTCCACACTTAGCCTACTCATAGCAAGGCTAATTAATTGCGCTTCAATTTCTTCCCGTTCGGCTGAGTCATCGACGGGGATGTTTAGTCCCTCCCAGTTTTCATCTGCGCTTTTCTCATGACGTCGGCGAGGTGCTTTGATCTGATCCGCACAATAGTTATGAGTAATTGAATATAGCCAGGTCGAAAACTTAGCTTGCTTTTTGTAACTATCTAACTTAGCTATTAACCTTATAAATATATCCTGCGTTAAATCTTCGGCCTGCATATTGTCTTTTGTAAAGGACAGGCACTTTTGGTGAACCTTATTGCAATAACGCGCATACAGTTGCTCGAAATAGTCGTTTTGACCGGTTTCAAGATACTGGCTAACTAGTTCTTCGTCAGTGAAGCGCTGCATAGATACATATCGTCTCCTTCAAAGCAAAAGTAACTACTTTATAGACATGTAACTCATGGTTACAGTTGTCATAATTAAATAATAAAAAAATACCCGGCTATTTAGCCGGGTATTTATTATTCGGTAGGTAACATACTGTTATTTATCCAATTGCAACACGTTTAAAGGCAGATACCGTCAAACCTTTGCTGGTCTTTTCCAGTAACTGAGCAATTGTCATTGAGTTATCCTTCACAAATTCCTGATTCAGCAA
>JAQBNX010000823.1 GCA_028288385.1 Spirosoma sp. | reverse complement strand
TCCACACCGACGAGCTCACCCTCGACGAGTGCGACCAGGCCGAGAAGATCAGCGGCACCCCGTACTCCCTGCTCAACCCCGGGTTCCGCGCCAAGGACGCCAAGGCGCTCTACCTGGTGGCCCTGCTTCGCTCCGGAGCGAGCGAGGAGCACGCCGTCAAGCAGCTCCTGACGATCACCCTCGCTGACGCGGCGAAGGCCTTCCGCTGGGAAGAGGCCAGTCTCGCGGCGGCTGGCGACGGTGAGCAGCTCCCCCCGTCCTAGGGGCCTACGCCCGTAGCTGGGTGGCGTGGGCCGCCCTGGCACTGGGGTGGCCGCCCACCACCACCCGCCGCGAGACGCAGCGGGACCTGAACGCGATCTCCCACCGGCACAGCGAGCTGACGAGGCGGGGGTGATCGCGTGTCCAACAGCATGGAGGAGCGCCTGCGGCTGGTCGTCGACGCCGACACCCAGGCCGGGACGAGCGGCTTCGACAAGCTCAGCCGGTCGGCGACCGACAGCGCGAATTCGGCGAAGTCCGCCGGCAGCGAGGTGGCGGCTGCCGCCGACCGCGTCGCTCAGGCCCGGCTGAAGGAGCAGGACGCCGCGGGCAAGCTCGCCGTGGCCGAGGTCCGGCTGCAGGAGCTGCGGGACAACGGCGCGAAGGCGTCCGCGATCGCCGCGGCGGAGGAGCGCGTGGCCTCGGCGCAGCGGTCGGTGCAGGCCGCGACCGGGGCCACGACCCGAGCAGTGGAGCAGCAGAACGACGTGCGTCGGCGGGCCGTCGAGGAGATCGACCGCAACGTCGAGTCCGCTGGTCGGCTGCGGGGCGCGCTGGGCGGGCTGGCCGTCGGCGCCGGGGCGGTGGTGGGCGCCGGCCTGACGGACTGGCTGCGGGATTCCGTAGCGGGCTTCCTGGAGGGCGCCCGCGGCGCCAACGCCCTGGCCACCTCCATGAACGCCACCGTCGAGCAGGCCGGACAGCTGGGCCAGCTGATGGGGTCGGTGGGCCTGGAGGCCGACGACCTACTGGAGATCCAGGCCGAGTTCGCGCAGAAGGTCGCGGCCTCCGACGACGCGCTGTCCTCCTTCGGCGCGGAGCTGCAGAAGAACGACGACGGCACGATCAACTGGGCGCTGTCCCTGGAGGACGCGCTGGTCAACCTTCAGCAGATCCCCGACGCGACCGAGCGCAACCGGGTGGGCTTCCAGCTGTTCGGGGAGGAGGGCTACAAGCAGCTCTCCCGCCTGCTGAACAGCGGCATGTCCGTGGCCGACGCGCTGGAGCAGATCGGGACCCCGTTCAGCGAGGCCGACGTGCGGGCGGCCCAGGAGTACGACCAGGCGATGAGTCGGCTGAAGCTGGCCGCGACCGGGGCCGGACAGTCTCTGGGCAGGGAGCTGGTGCCCCTACTGACCGACGCGCTGACCGCCTTCGGTCAGGTGGTGACCATCGTGACCGCCATCCCGGCGCCGCTGGGCCTGGCCACCGCAGCGGCCATCGCGCTGGGAGTCACGGGGTTCACCCCGGCGTCCCTGGCCGGTGGCCGCCTGGCCACGGTGCTCGCCACCATCCGCGCCGAGATGGGTCCGGTAGCGGCCGGCATGATCGGCGGTGGCGCGGCCGCCGGCGTGCTGGGTGCCGGGATGAGTGGCGCCGCGGTGGCCGGTCGGGGGCTGGCCACCATGCTCGGCGGCCCGCTGGGCCTGGCTCTGCTGGCTGGAGGCGCCGCGTGGGCGGTCGCACAGGCGCAGCAGCGCGGCTTCGACGACGCCGTGGCCGACGGCGCGAAGACCCTGGCCCAGGCCGAAGGCCAGTACGACGACATGGCAGTGAGCGCCCAGAAGCTGGGCAAACGGCTGGCCGACGAACGCAGCGCCTGGGAGAACCTGGCGGCAGCCCGCCGGGGCGCCCAGGAGCAGGCCGAGGAGGACGGCGGGTTCTGGGGCTGGCTGCAGGGCCTGACGCCTGGCTACGCCAACAGCCTCGGCAACTACAACGAGGTGATGGGGGACGGAGAGCTCGCCGCGAAGGGCTACGCGGCCGGCATCGACGAAGCCAAGGAGGCCATGGGCGCCTTCGACACCCAGCAGCAGGTGGCCGCCGACGCCGCGACCAGGCTCAACAACCTGATCGCCGAGGGCGACACCAGCGGCCAGGCGTTCGCGGAGGCGGTGCGTGACAGTGCCGAGGCCCAGCGGGACCAGTCGGCGACCACAGACACGGCCACCGCCGCGTTGGCCGCCTACGAGGCCGTCACCCGGGGTGCCTTCCAGGCCACCCTGGACCTGCTCGGCGCCCAGCTCCAGCAGTCCGACGGCCTGATCGCGGTACAGAAGGCGATCGCCGACACCGCCGGGGTGGTGGACGACCCCGCGACGGCGTGGAACGAGCTGGACGAGGTCGTGAACCGGGTGATCGGCTCGACCCTGTCCTACGCCGGCGCAGCCGCCGACGCTGCGGTCGCCGCGGCGAAGGCCGCCGGCCAGCCTGTCGATGCTCTGGCCGAGGCACAGATTCGCGCCGACGCAGTGATCGCCGCGCTGCGCACGTCCCTGGACCAGAAGGATCTGACCGCCGGGGCTCAGGCGCAGATCCAGGCGATGATCGACCAGCTGCAGACCGCGAAGGACAAGGGCGACATCCAGGCCGTCCTGTCCCTCACCGGCGTGCCGGAGGCGGAGAGCCAGCTGGCGACCGT
>JAQBNX010000063.1 GCA_028288385.1 Spirosoma sp. | reverse complement strand
CTTTTCCAGCAATTCATAGTGACTACCAATTTCGAGCAGCGTACCATTTTCCAGCACCAGAATTCGGTCGGCCATGCGAACGGTGCTAAACCGGTGAGAGATAATTACTGACGATTTACCCTCGGTCAACTGCCCAAACCGCTGGAACACTTCGTATTCAGCGCGGGCGTCAAGAGCGGCTGTGGGTTCATCGAGAATGATGAGCTGGGCATCGCGCATGTAGGCCCGGCCCAGGGCCACCTTCTGCCACTCGCCACCAGACAGTTCCACCCCTTTTCCGAATGAGCGGCCCAACTGCTGGTCATACCCACCCGACAGCTTGGCAATGACCGTATCGGCCAGGCTTCGCTGCGCCGATGTTTCGATGCGTGGCTGGTTAGTGCGCTGGTCAATATCACCCACGGCGATGTTAATGCCGGCCGACATTTTGAAACGGGTATAATCCTGAAATATGACGCCGATGTTACGTCGGAGTTCTTCCAGATCGTACTCGCGTAGGTCGTAACCATCCAGCAGAATGTGCCCCTCGGCAGGGTCGTAGAGCCGGGCCAGCAGTTTAACGAGTGTGGTTTTACCTGCCCCATTCTCCCCCACCAGCGCCAGTTTCTCCCCTGCTTCGAGTGTAAACGACAGGTTTCGTAGGGCCCACCGATCTGAGTTGGTGTACTTAAATCCTACGTTCTCAAACACAAACCCGGTTCGAATGGGTTTGGGAAACGGCCGCACGGTTTTGGGTGAATGAATGAGTGGTTTGATGGCGAAATAGTCGAAGAGGTCCTGAAGGTAGATGGCCTCCTGGGTCAGGCTGCTGAACTGGAGCAGAATCCCTTCAAGGGAAGCCCGCACCTGCCGAAACGAACCGGCCAGAAACGTCAGGTCGCCGATGGAGATTTGCCCGCTTACAGCCCGCGCCACTATCCAGATGTAGGCCCCGTAATAACCCGCCGTACCGAGAGCGGTGAGCAGCACACCCCAGCCAGCCCGGCTAATGGCCAAGGCTTTATTTTTCTGAAAAAACTCACTCGACAGGGTGCTGAACCGGTCAATGAGAAAACCTGACAGTCCAAATATTTTAACTTCTTTGGCCGTTTCGTCGCTGGCACCTACGTAACGCAGGTAATCGAGTTCACGTCGTTCGGGTGTCCACGAGCGTGAGAGCGAGTAGCTGCGCTGATTGAAGTAGTTGTCGCCGATGAACGAGGGCGTTACGGCTACCAGAATCAGGAGTAATAGCCACGGGTTATACACGGCCAGACCGGCCGCCAGAAAACCCACAGAAATCAACTCCTGCACCTGCCCAAATACACCCGACAGCAAGATGGTGCGGCCTGTGGTCTGGCGTCGGGCGCGTTCGAGTTTGTCATAGAACGTAGCATCCTCAAACTGTTCCAGATCGAGCGTAGCCGCGTGTTCCATCAGCCGGACCGATGTTCGATTAGCGAACAGATCGCCCAGCAGGCCATCCATCAGTGACACCGCCCGGCCCAGTGCCGTAGAGACAATAGCCAGCCCAAATTCGGCACCAACGAGCGTCCATAGGTATGTAGTATCGTCCGGCCCGCCGGGTGCCGATAGCCGTACGACCTCATCAATGAGCAGTTTGCCAATGTACAGCGTAGCGGCCGGAATAGCGGCCCGGATAAGCCGTAAGAGCGCATTACCAAGGAATAAGCCCGGCGAAACTTCCCATACTAATCTGAAAAATGCGGGTAGGTTACCAAGGGCCGAAAATCGCTCACGCCAGCTTAACTCCTCCTTTACGTCGGCGGGTCTAGCGTCTGTTGTCGTCTTTTTTGCCATACACAAAAAAGACAAGTGCCTCAGTCGATAAGTTCACTTCCTTTTTCAGGGCATTCGTAGGGGTAGCTGCCCTGAATTTAGTAGCTTTCAGGCTCATACTATAAATGGAGACCAAACCTCAATTTTTTCATGACGTTTCTTTTCCTATGGCTTGGCCTTTGCCTGAACGTACTGAACGTAACCCAGCTACGTAGCGAAACGCTTCCAGTCGACGAGCCAGTGGGTATCCGGTTTTTCAGCGGCTCATGGCAAGAGGCCCTCGCCGAAGCCAAGCGCCAGAACAAGCCGATCTTTGTAGATGTCAACGCTAGCTGGTGTCCCCCCTGCCGGCGCATGGTGCGCGAAGCGTTCCCCGATGCAAAAGTGGGAGAGAAATACAACACGCGCTTCATCAATTACCAGGTAGACGGCGAAAAGGGCGAAGGCATCGAGATAGTCCGGTCCTATGCCGTTGGCAGCTACCCTACCCTACTTTACATTGCCCCTAACGGCGATTTGATGCAGCGATCGGTTGGTTATGGGGGCATCAGCGGGCTGCTGATCCAGGCCGACATGGCGCTGGCCATACCCAAAATGCGCCGGTACCTGGCTAAAGCCGCCAAAGCTGCCAAAGCGACCGCCGACAGTCTGCGCCGGGAAGCTGATCAGCAACGTTGACTCAGAAAGCATCCGGTTCAGCCATAAACATATTACACTACGTACTCGGTCTTGGTTAAGAAAGCAGAAGCTATTCAGCAGGAACATCGAGTTCGGTGTGAGGAACGGTGCCAGCTGCAATGGCCCGAACAAAATGATTCATAGTAAAACCTGTGCTCGTGGCAAAGAGAGCGCTCAGCGAATTGACTAAATTTGTTACTCCAGATGTTAGTTTGAGTGACCTTAACCACCTACCGTTCTGGAATTATCTCTTTTTTGGAAACCAGTATCTGCAATTTATGATTTACCAAATTTCACGGACACTCCAACTGCGCTTCTGTGTAACACTCGCTTCAAGTATCGTATTTGCTACGGCAGTATTTGCCCAACCTAAAGTCACTACGCCAGCCGGACCCATTGATTTCGAAGAATACGAGCCCGTTTCGACTCTTAAAGTGCCGGAACATATCCTGACCAGGGCAAAGTATCCCTTCATCGACGTTCATAACCACCAGTATGAAATGGACAATGCCGACCTGAAGAAGCTCATCGGGAAAATGGATAGTCTCAATATGGGTCTAATGGTTAACCTAAGTGGGCGTGGTTTCAGCACTAACTCAGGCGAGAGCCAAAAATTCTTTACCGATGCGCTGGCCAACATTAAGAAAACAAACCCAAAGCGCCTGGCCCTATTTACCAATATCAACTTCGCTAACGTGAATGATAAGGGCTGGACGGAACAAGCTGTCAAAACGCTGGAGGAGGATATCAGAAATGGGGCTAAAGGGCTAAAAATTTACAAAAGCCTCGGGTTCAATGTTAAAGACGACAAGGGTAACCGCGTTCGGGTAGATGACCCCCGCTTAGATCCAATCTGGGCTAAGTGCGGCCAGTTGGGTGTTCCAGTGCTGATTCACACGGCCGATCCAAAATCGTTCTGGGACCCCATGGACCGATATAACGAACGCTGGCTCGAACTTAAGCTCCACCCCGGCCGCAAACGGGCCGACAACAACCCCGTGTCGTGGGAGCAGCTCATTGCCGAACAGCATAACGTGTTCCGGAAACACCCCAAAACAACATTTATTAATGCCCACATGGGTTGGTATCCCAACGACCTAACCAAATTAGATAGCTTGATGCGGGTTTTCCCAAATATGAATCTGGAGATTGGAGCCGTCATTGCCGAGTTGGGTCGTCAGCCTAAAGCGTCGCGCAAATTTTTTGAGAAGTATCAGGACCGAATTTTGTTTGGGAAAGACAGTTGGGTACCCAGCGAATATACCACGTACTTTCGGGTGCTCGAAACAGATGACGAATACTTTCCCTACCACAAAAAGTACCATGCGTTCTGGCGGATGTACGGCATGGCTCTGCCCGATGAGGTGCTGAAGAAGGTATATTACAAAAACGCCCTCCGCATTATTCCCGGACTCGATAAGAGTCAGTTTCCGGACTGAGTGCCCCGGCCGCTTACAGGATACGTAACGTTACAGGTTTCTCACGCGCACAGCCTGAGTAATCAGGTGCTGCGAATCTCCGAAGAGAGCAACCCGCTTGCTTCCTGCAGGGCCCGAAATATGATTTTTGGCAGTCCAGACAACCAGATGGGCTTCGGAGGAGGTCAGATCGGCTATCCATTGACATGCACGAGTGAGATTTGGGTACTTAACCGGGATCTCATCAATGGGTGAAGTTAGCGGTTCCATGGCGATTTGCATAAGGACATTGTGAGTATAGCTCTTACTCACTTATCGCTTTTTTAGTCGGACGTTAACAAGAATAAACAAACATTTCTCGCTTTTTTTCATAACGCAAACGCCACTACATGGTATTTCTCGACCGTCACCGTGCTGGCTGCCTTGTATAGGAAAAGCCGTAGGTCAGCCAGCAAGCTTCGTTACCTCCCAATTGATGAGAATATCCACCATTACCCTTTATCGCTACGACATTCCGCTCAAGGCTCCCATCCGTATTTCGCTCGGCACTATTGAGCATGCCCGCAACCTGTTGGTTCAGATAAAAACCAGTGAAGGCCTAACGGGCTGGGGCGAAGGATCGCCTTTCTGGATGATCGTGGGCGAAACCCAGGAATCAGGATTGGCGGCTGCCCAAGACATGGCCCGCCTGTTACTGCACCAGGATCCGCTTGACATTGAAGGCTGTATGAACACCCTGACGCGCTACCTGCCGGGCCACCCCACCACACGTTCGGCGTTCGACATGGCGCTCTATGACGTAGCGGCCAAAGCCGCCGGGATGCCGCTTTACCAGTTCCTGGGTGGCAGTAAACGTCCGCTGGTCACCGACGAAACGATTTACATTAATACGCCCGAGCGCATGGTCGACGACGCCCTGCGCATTCAGGCGAATGGGGCCGAGGCTATTAAAGTGAAACTCGGCACGAACCGGCATGACGACATCCGGCGCATCGAGGCAATCCGCAACGCAATCGGCGATGCCATACCCATCCGTACCGATGCCAATCAGGGTTGGGACGTAATAACAGCGCAGGCCGTGCTGCGGGCCATTGGCGACTGGAACGTGCAATATTGCGAACAGCCTATTCTCCGACACGATATTCGTGGGTTGCGGCATATTCGTCAAGCGTCACCCGTGCCCATCATGGCCGACGAAAGCCTGTTCGGTGCGGCAGACGCTATCCGGCTGATTCGGGAAGAAGCGGTCGATTATTTCAATATCAAGCTATCTAAAAGCGGGGGGATTTTTGAAGCCCTCAAAATAAATGCTATTGCTGAAGCTGCCGGTGTGCCGTGTATGATTGGGTGCATGTCGGAGTCCCGGCTGGCGCTAACGGCCAACGCCCATTTTGCAGCGGCCCGGGAAAACGTCTGTTTCTGCGATCTGGACGGCTGCTTTGAGCACGCAAGCGATCCGGTAGAGGGCGGCATTACGTACCAGGGCTACCAGATTGAACTGCCCGATGCGCCGGGCATTGGGGCAGCGGTAGACCCTCACTTTCTTGACGGTTGTCCCCACACGGAAATCAGGTAATTTCTAGCGGTTCTATTCCATACATTCGCCCAACCTTTAGTTTGTACAGCAATCGTAACCAACTATTTATCACCGGCATTTGGACACCAAAAACCCACTCCCTTCGCGTTCACGAACGTATTGGATTCTCAGTTGCTGTAACGTTTTTATAAGTCAACAGATGGAGAAGAATGGGGCATGGTGGATGGGACTGGACCAAAA
>JAQBNX010000500.1 GCA_028288385.1 Spirosoma sp. | reverse complement strand
TGACAATTGCTTTTTCGCCAAGTTCTAACAGAATGGTTTTTGCCATGATCCAATGCCCGACCTCGCCCGGATGTACACCGTCGTCGGCTAGCGCAAAAGCGGTAAGTCCAAACTGAGAGTCTACTTTACGGTGTGCCTCCAGGAATTGCTTCATTGGGTTGTGAATATCGATGACCGACCAGTTCTGAGCCGTTTTTTGGGCCAGCAACCAGTCTGAATAGTTGTCAAGTACGGAGCCATACCCTATTTTGCCTCCTTTTAACTCATCATACACCGGCGGTGTGAGGTGAATAATGCTGGCCCCTGATTTCATTACTTCCTGATGCAGCCAGGTAATACCCTTTTTGAACTGCTGAAAGCGACCCTCGTCCAATGGCAAATAAATGCCATCGTTCATGCCGTAACAGGCAAACACTAAATCCGGTTTTGTCATGGCAAGCACCCGGGAAAGCCGTTCGTGTAAATCGGGCCGTGGAAACTTGCCATCTGCATGTCCTGCTTCTGAGAGACCCGAAACCGTTTCACTAGACAGGCCCAGGTTCATGCACTCAATGGGTTGAGTGGGGTAATGGGTTCTTAGGTAGGCATCAATAGCAGTCACATACTGTCCGCTATACGTAATGCTATTACCTAAAAATACCACCCGCCGGACGTTAGCGGGAAAAGGAGATTGACCGTAGCATAAACGTCCCAATGGAGCTAGCCCAACCAGGAGTAGTGCGTAAGTTATCAGGTACCTGTTTGTCATAAGTGGAAAGATCCGGTCTTGCGAAGGTTTAGTCGTTAATTATTAATCCAAAAATGCGAACTGATGAGTTAACTAGTGCATCTTAACCACAGGATTTTAAACCTGACCCGGACCTAACTGATTAATTCATCCATAAACTTATTGGCATTCGATTTGGCAATCTATGACTGGCCAGCAGAAACCCTTTGATTTAGATAAAATCCTCCGGGACCGATTGGATATTGACTTTGCCCTGAAGGCGGCCGGGCTCGGGGTTTGGGAATTAAACCCCGCCACTAATGAAGTAAACTGGGATACCCGTTGTCAGGAACTATATGGACTCATGGACAAACACGTGGTGTTGTATGAGCATATACTCGCCCTGATTCATCCTGACGATGTGGAGAGGATTGATCAGGCTGTTCGATGGGCGATGAATCGCCAGTCCAGCGGGTCCTACGACGCTACGTACCGCATCCCGGGTGCAAAGGATGGCCAACTGCGGTGGGTGCGGTTTACGGGCCAGAGTTACTTTAATGAAGCCGGCGAGGTCTACCGCTTTGCCGGGGTAGGTAAGGATGTTACCCAGGATGTCCTGGCTCAGCAAAGGCTGGCCGAAAGTGAGCAGCGCTTTCGAACCCTCATTGAGCAGGCTCCCGTCGCCATAGCCGTATTTCGGGGAGAAGAATTCCTATTTGACACGGTAAACGATGCCTATCTGCCGCTGATTGGTAAAACCAGGCAGCAAGTTGAAGGCAAACCGCTGTTCGAGGTCCTGCCAGAAACCAGGCAGGACCTCGAACCCCTGGCGCGCGAACTCGTGCGCACGGGTAATGCATTCCCGGCTAATGAGTTTGAATTGGTCATTAACCGCCATGGCCGCGATGAAAGGGCCTACTTTAATTCGATTTGGGAGCCCTTGCGGCAGGATGATGGCCGCATTGATGGCTTTATCGTTGTGGCTCATGAGGTAACCACCCAGGTTGTGGCCCGCAAACATGCCGAAGAAAGCGAAGCCAAACTCCGGTCGCTGATTGAGGAAGCACCGGTCGCTACGGCCCTGTTTGTGGGTCCTCAGATGCGGATCGAGTTGGCTAATGAGATCATGATCAGCTTCTTTGGACGAGGTCCCTCCATACTGGGCAAGCCAGTCCGGGACGTTCTGACGGCCCCTGGCGACGCAATGGCATTGCACCTGTTGGATACTGTATTCGACACGGGTAACGCCTATGAAGCCATGGGAGCCCCGGCCGAATTGGTAATTAATGGTGTAGCCGGAACGTACTATTTTAATATTAGCTTAAAGCCCCTGCGCAACGTTTCTGGCGATGTATACGCTGTTATGGAGATGGCTGTCGATGTAACCGAGCAGGTCATAACCCAGCAGGAACTGCAGGCCAGCGAAGCCCGCTTTCGGAGTATTGTTAAGCAGGCCCCCATGGCTATTGGCCTGCTGGGAGGGCGGGAGATGGTTCTTGAAGTTGTTAATGACAACCTCCTTACCATTTGGGGTAAAGAGTCCTCCATTACTGGGCTGCGGCTAAAGGAGGCTTTGCCCCAGTTTGAAGGGCAAGGCCTCATGGAATTGCTCGAAAGGATTTATGACTCAGGTGAATCGTTTACAGACCGTAGTGTGGCGGCTCAACTTCAACGGGGTGGTCAATTGGAGAATGCATATTTCGACTTTGTTTACACCCCTCTTCGGGATACCAACCAAATCGTAACCGGTGTGATGGTTCTGGCGAACGAGGTGACCCAGGAGGTTCGGGCCCGACGGGCCATTGAAGCCAGTGAAGTCAAGTTACGTTCGGTCATTGCATCGGCCCCTGCGGCCATTGGCTTGTTTGTTGGTCGGGAGTTACGGGTGGAGCTATTCAACCAAGCGTTCATCGACATTGTGGGCAAAGGCCCCGATATAGCGGGTAAGCCGCTTCGGGAAGTCATGCCTGAACTAGTAACCGAAAACCAGCCTTTTCTATCAATCCTGGATGAGGTTTACACCTCTGGGCAACGATTCCAAAGCTACGGCTCACAGGTCGATATTGTCCAGCAGGGGGTCATGAGCCATAACTATTACAACATCACCTACACCCCTTTGCGGGATGAATCAGGAGAAGTTTACGCTATTCTGGACATTGCCATTGACGTTACGGAAGAGATCAAAGCCCGCCAGCAGCTGGCCGAGGCCGAAGAAGCCCTACGCGGTGCCATTGAACTGGCCAGGCTGGGAACGTGGAGCCTGGACCCCTCTACGGGGGTGGTTACCTTTTCCGAGCGAATACGTAGCTGGTTTGGTTTTGAAAACCAGGCAAACCAGGATACCGTTTACAATCCAATTCACGAAGGGGATCGCCAGCGCGTGGCCGACGCCATTACCAATGCCCTGAAGCCAGAATCCGGTGGGATTTATGATCAGGAATACCGGGTGGTAAATGACCAGACAGGTCAGGAACGGATCCTGCATGCCCAGGGCCAGGCCTTTTTCGATGCCCAGGGTAAGCCGGTCAAATTGGTTGGCACGGCCCAGGACGTGACCGAGCAGCGTCTACGACAACAAACGTTGGAGCAGCAAGTGCGGGAACAAACCGAAGAGTTGGCCGCCACCAATGAAGAACTGGCAATGATAAATGAAGAACTAGCCAGTCAGAACCAAGAGTATGTGGCCGTCAATGGTAAATTAGCCGAATCCACTCAGCAGTTGGTGCGGTCTAATGAGAACCTACAGCGATTTGCCTACATTGCCTCCCACGACCTACAGGAACCCTTACGTAAAGTGCAGCAGTTCGGTGACCTGTTGAAAAGCGGCTATGGAGCGCAAATAGGCGAAGGGTTAGTTTATCTGGAACGAATGCAGTTGGCAGCCAGCCGCATGTCGACCCTGATTCGGGATCTGCTGGAGTTTTCGCGACTATCCACCCAGCGCGAGATGAATACACCTGTTTCGCTGGACGAAATCATTGATCGCGTGTTGACGACTCTGGAGTTGGTCATTACCGAAACTAACGCCGTGATTAAAATTGGTCCTTTACCTACTGTTTCGGGAGATGCCCTCCAACTGAGTCAACTCTTCCAGAACCTGCTTTCCAATGCCCTGAAGTTCCAGCGTACCGATGTGAGGCCCCTGATACGTATCAGCGCTCACCAGGTCTCAATGAATCAGCTTCCAGAGGCAGTCAAACCTATTCGGGAGGCCACCGCTTACCACCGGATTGATGTGGCCGATAATGGCATCGGCTTTGAGGAAAAGTACCTGGACCGTATTTTTGAAGTTTTCCAGCGACTACACGCCCGAAATGAGTATGCCGGTACGGGCATTGGCCTGGCCATCTGTGAGAAGGTAGTGACCAATCACGGTGGGGCCATAACGGCCAACAGTCAACCCGAACAAGGTGCTACGTTCAGCGTTTACCTTCCGATGTAGAACGCATTGGCCTTCTACGGGTAACTGAACTAGCTGTGTGGGCCGTAGTGGAAATCCCTATTGAGAGATATGTAGCCTCTTTTTTCTGTCAAATTATTCACCATGATACGTATTATGTCCTTCTTGTTTCTGTGGCTTCTGTCATTGGGTTTTGTCAAAGCCCAGCCTTCATCCAAACCTAAACTCATTGTTACGTCACTTCAGGATGGCGTATACGTTCATACCACGTATGGGGTTTACCAGAAAACCGCTATCCCATCTAATGGACTGATAATCAAAACCACCGAGGGAATTGTTCTTGTGGATACCGGTTGGGATACGAAGGATGATACCGATAATACCCGGCAGTTACTCCGGTGGATTGCCGACAACCTGCATCAACCCGTTCTGTTTTGCATCGTTACGCATGCCCACGAGGACCGTGTAGGCGGCATCAGCGAACTGCGCAAAGCAGGCATTCAGGTTATCAGCACCTCGTTAACGGCTCAGAAGTCGGTTCAGCTTGGATACGAAGCGCCCGATGGAATTTTACCGGCTGACACAACCTTTACTATCGGGCAGGTGCCTGTCCGCTGCTATTTTCCCGGAGAAGGCCACACCAGCGACAACATCGTAGTATGGTTGCCCAATCAGCAGATTCTGCATGGTGGCTGTTTTGTAAAGAGTGTTGCTGCATTCGGAATGGGTAATACAGCAGATGCTAATTTAACGGAGTGGGCTCATTCTATTCGGAAGGTGATGGAGCTGTTTGGCCAGGCAAAACTGGTTATTCCTGGCCATGAAGAATGGAGTGATACCCAGGCGCTGGAACACACCCTACAGTTATTAGCGAAGTTTGCGGCTCCCAAACATTGATTAATTTCCCTGAGCTTATATGGCTCAACGTAGTAGCACCAGGCCAATCAAGTAATTTAAGATTTATTAATCAATCACCTGCCTCCTGATTCCTTAGATTTGAGTTCGCTCAACTCGTTGTATGTGGCTAACCCAAAAAGATTGACTAAGTGGCCCTGGCTAATGCTATTGACACTATTGCTCGGCTATGCAGGCGCTTACCTGTTTCTGTATGCCCAGAAAGATAGACAATCCAATCGGTATCGGTCAACTTCATTACCAGGTAATTATAAGTACAGTTTTCCTCAAGATACTGAGGAACTAACTATTCAAACTCCACATAACGGTTTACTAAATGCCTTACTTTTTAAAAAGCCAAAAGCAAAAGGCGTGGTTTGTTTCTGGAAAGGAAACGGAGGAACATTGGCTAACTGGGGTGCCATTGCGCCTACTTTTCTTCAGTTTAATTATGACGTGTTAATAACTGATTATCGCCAACATGGAAAAAGTAAGGGAGACATTAGCCTGGCCAACTTCTCAAGTGATGCTCAAACGGTTTACGACTCATTAAAAAATCGTTACCAGGAAGCCAGCATAGTCATTTGTGGCTATTCTTTAGGGGGCCGGGTTGCGGCTCAGTTAGCGACTAATAACAGACCAAAATTCACCTTACTGATTGACCCTGCTTCTGCCGGTGGTGATTTCAGCGACCGGGTCACGGATATGCTCTATTACCCTTTTCCGTCTGTGAACGGATTTGTTTTTTCTACCGAAGACGATGTGCAAAAAGCCCCATGTCCAGTTGTCGTTGTGAGCACGGACAACAAGAACAGTACAGCGTATAAACTAAAACATCACTTAAGACAAAAAGACCAGTTTGTCGCTTTGCCAGGCATAACCCATGAGATGATTTTAACGCATCCCAAAACGATGCAACTCATGAAGAGGATTTTCCAGGAGCATTAACCAATTGGATTTTCTAAGATCAACGAAAGCAAGAAGAGTCACACTGTTACCGAAATACGTATTAAGTTATAAACATTTTGAATGTTTATTAAGCGGTAGATCTTTGGAAAATTATAGTACTATTTATCAAATCAAATAGTCAAGACGATGATAATGGGTGAATGAAATGCCCTATATAAAATCTTGCTTGGTATTCCAGGCAGTAAACAAGACTGCATAAAATAATTACATACTGCTTATACTACCTTTTAATAAATTCCCCTAACTCTCATATAACCCGATACTTATCTTGCAAAATATTACTGCAGGCAAAGGCAGATTAGTACTCAATTATTTAACCCTTAAACATCAATCTCTATGTTCAACAAATATGTTACGGTTAGCTTTTTACTAGCAGCCAGTTTATTCATAGGCTGCCAGGATCACCCACCAGTCTCCTCTTCGGTTCCTGTAGTAACCACCTTGGTTAGTGGCTTAGCGGGGCCCATTGGCGTAGAAACCGATGGCAAGGGACGCATCTTTGTAACCGAGCAGGGCACGGGTCAAAACGACGGGCGCGTATCCGAAGTCACAGCCGATGGAAAAGTGTATCCAGTAATAACGGGGCTTTATTCTTTTAAACGCCCGGATAACGAACTCGACGCTACGGACCACCTGCTAATAGCCAATGGGATACTTTACGTATTGAATGCCAAAGGCCTTTATAGACTTAATCTGGCTTCATTCAAAACCGGCGATACGCCAATCCCAGCCTCAAGCCTGACACCCGAGTACATTCAACAGTTCGTCCTCGACCATAACTTTACGCAGGATACGGGTGAGTCTCATCTTTATAACATGATCCTTGGCCCTGATGGGTCACTATACTTCACCGACGCGGCTGCTAATGCCATTATTCGTCGGTCTCCAAGTGGACAGTTAAGTGTAGTCACCGAAGTGCCTGGCATCCCGAACCCCAATCCTGCTGGTCCTCCTCCAGGCCCACCCTTCATTCAGTCTGTACCGACGAGCATTACGTTCGATAGTCGGCAGTTTGCCATTAGTACGTTATTGGGCTTTCCGTTTCCAGCTGGCAAATCTATTATTTATCAGATGGATCTTACAGGGAAACTAACCGTTTATCAGCAAGGCTTCAACAGCCTGGTCGATATTGAGAATGATGGATATGGCAGGTACTTTGTTCTGGAACATGCGGTGTTTGGACCCACGGGTTTCATGGCAAATACGGGGCGGTTATTACGGGCCAAAGGAACCGGCACCGATGTATTAATCAGCGGATTGAATTTACCTACTGACCTACGATTTAGTGATGCACACACTGCTTACATAACTACTCTAGGTAATGGGCCAAGTAACGGAGCCTTACTAAAAGTTACTTTTTAAGACTGTCCTTTGCCATTGATAGCTTAGCAATAGCGTCGAATACAGTGGCTGAAGCCTAAGCGACGGATTAACTGCTTAACGTTGTTTTTAGCAGGGTAAATCAGTTAAATAGCCAGGCTTAACAAGAACCCGAATACATCGAACCAGTAAAATGCCGAAGCGGCCAACGTTCTCCCATAAAAAGGGATGACGTTGGCCGCTTCGGCTTTTTACTGGTTAGTCAACTTCAATTAAGACCAGTCATTAACTAACCCGGCATGGGTTGCTTGATGTTCTACAAAATCGATACCATACCCACTAATAATTTCATTAACGGATTCTAATGCGTTTACTTTCTCCGGCAATCATTACTACCCAGTAACATGCGTCGCCAAAGCGTGATGTGATCAATTTCTTTAAGAAACTCGCCTTACACCTTATCCAGAGTCTGGGTATACGTGCGGCCAGCTGAAGTCCATGTTAGAATCAACTGCGCTGCTTTGCCCCCTGCAGCCGGGTGCAATACGAGGTCCAGATCCTGCTGTTGTCCAACAACGTCATCGCTCTTCTGGGTTAGTGTAGCCGCTTTCACCGTCCACTGACCGGTAGATAATACGCTATCAAAATTACCCGTATTACAGTCGCCGTGATCTAATTCACGCCAGGTGCCGTCTGCATTGAATTCGTAGTAAATGTCATATCTGGAACAGCTTTGGGCAAAGATCAAACGCTTATAAGCCAGCAAATCACTAAGACCAGTCTTATCGGGCGGATCAACAATAAAACGACTCAGGTACTACTCTCCTACAATGTTAACGGTAGTAGGTGCTGGATCAGAGCCTTTTCTGGCACACCCTGTGAGTAGTGTGAGGGTAAGTAGCAGAATGGCAGATAAAACAGACGGTTTAGCGTAGTCTTTCATAAAACCGTTGAGTGAGTTGGCAGGTGATCAATTTTTGCTGGTTGGGTCAGAGTCGCCAATTCAATCCCGCTTAAACTCAATGGTGTGCCGTACAAGGGTTTGCTTCTCGGTTTCGTCGAAAGACCACTCCATTGTTGTGCCGCTAAGCTGAAGGTCATATTCCCGGCGGTGGCCTTTGCCGTCCTGTAAGATAATTTTGTTGGCCGTACTCTCCCAGGACGCTTTTCCTGACGGCATGAACTTGGAAGCCACTTTCATGACCAGGTTACCCAATGGGTTCTGACACCCCCTGACGGGGCTCATAGTCAGACTACCATCCGGATTAAGCTTCACCCCCATATCCTCCTGGCACCCTCCATAGAGGTCTTTAAAATGGGTGTAGATGTCGCTTATGCCATCCTGGGCGGGTGCTACCCGATGGGCCGTCATGCGCCAGGAACCTGTAATATCGGGCGGGTTATTGGGCGTAAAGCAGAGATAGAGCAAAGGGACCAAATAGATCAGTAGCCGATTTAAAACCGAATTTTTCATAGTGTTTTTATATAGGAATAGGGGTCGTTTGTCCACCAAAAGTATTCAATCGCTGTAGCGCTGTCCCTACTCCATTTAGTAAACGGTTCAGGAAAGTGCCGATGCCAGGCAAATTAGGCTGACGGATAAACGATGAGTCGTTGTATTCCCTGAATTAGATAACACGTTGCTTTCTTGTATTCCTGACAAGGTCAATTCGGGCATATGGCCAGCCTTGTTTTCGATTCCGTCTATCTTCTCGGCTTAAAATAAGTAGTATGGATAATCTACGATTGCCCTCTGAGGTTGGCTACTAAGGCTAACATCAACGCACCATACTAGGCCTTTCACATTTAACAGCCTTTTAATTAATGATTTGCGCGTTCCTGCGCCGATGAGTTGTTATTTTGTCCGACACCCTCTAGAAGAATGATAGCCAAGCATATTGTATGCTCTCTGCTGAGTATTTTTACCATTAGCCTGCGAGTTTCAGCTCAATCTCCCCTGACACTACAGCAGGCTCTTCAGCAGGTTCGTCTAAATAGTCCCGCCCTGCGCGTCGAACGGCTGAATATCAGCGTTGCACAGGCAGACCAGATCACGGCCAACCTCAGGCCTAACCCCGTTCTGAATAACCAGACACTGTTTCAGCTCAGTACACCACCTGGTTTGCCCGTTTTAGCCGACCAGTCGGCGGGAGCACTCAGCCGGCAACGTCGGCAGTTCTGGCTGCAGGCAACCAAAGAATTCGATATTTTCAACAAACGCCAGTACCGAAACCGATTTGCCGAAGCCAGCACTAATCTGGCCGTTCGGAGCGTGGCCGAAACCGAGCGAGGGCTGCTGTTCGACGCGGCCAACCGCTTCCTCGACGCCTGGTATGCCCGCATCCAACTTATCCTGCTGCAACGGGCTAAAGCCAATGTCGATACGCTGGTACAGCTAAACCGGGTCAGGCTCAAAAACTTAGTTATCACCAGCACCGAACTAACCCGCACCCAGCTCCTTTCAGACCAGTTTGCCATCCAGACTGGCACGGCCCAGCAGGATTTTCGTAATCGGCTGAACGAACTGCGCCTAGTATTGGGCACAACCGACAGCATCACTGTTGCCATGAACGACACGGTTGTTAGGCCGGATCTGGCAAATCCACTGAGCTTATACCCATCAGTAAACATCACCCCTGACAGCCTGCTGCGGCTGGCCATAACAACCCGGACCGACGTACAGGCCGCGCAGGCCAATCTGGAAACGGCCCGACGTAATGTGGACCTGCAGCAGGTGCTGGCTCATCCGCGCAATGAAGCGGGCCTGATCTGGAACCCCCAGAACGCCGTACCATATGCCGGAATTTTCCTGACGCTCGAACTGCCATTTTACGCCCGCAACCAGGGCGAAATACAAAAATCGAGGGTGCTGGTCGATCAGGCTGGACAGGCTGCTGCACTCGTAGAGGCCCGCATCAGGTCGGAGGTCCAAACGGCATATCAATCATTCGTAAGCAGTCGCCAGAATGTGAATCGATACGTGGGTATCCGGCGCGATGCCGATCAAGTGCTGGCCTCCGTGCGCTACGCCTACCTGCGCGGTGCCACCACGCTCATCGACCTCCTGGAAGCACAGCGCTCGTGGTACGACACACAAACCGGCTACTATCAGGCGCTATATACCTACCGACAGAACTACATTCGACTGCTGTATACCACCGGACAGATTAGTACGTATTGACCATTCTATTAGTCAGATTTTCTTAATCCTTATGAAGTATACGTATTGGCTGCTGTTGACGCTGCTGGTGGCCTGCAAAGACAAACCAAAGCCAGTGGCAATCAGCGTACCACGACCAATAGCCACCCCCGATGGAGTGCGCATCAGGTTTCCTGATGCGGCCATGATGCAGGCATTTTCTACCCAGCCTGCCCGTCCCGAAACCATCCAGACCGACTTTGCCGCGCCCGGCCACGTAGCGGCCATGGTTCTACGCTCGACCGAGACACCCGCCGAGCGGCTCGTTCTGTTCGATGATCCTGGTTTGTCAGACAATTACACGGCCATTTTGCAGCACCGCATTAATATCCAGACCCAATTAGGGAACCTGGAGCGGGTGCGGGATTTACAGGCCCACGGGGCCGCTTCGGGCAAAGAAGTCATTGAAGCCCAGACGCAGTTGGCCAACGAACAGGCCGCCATCATCACCGACGAAGCCACGCTTAAACTAGCTGGTTTCGACCCCGAAGCCCTGCGCCGGGCCAGACCAAATACCATCCTGGTTGTTTGTGAAATCCCGGAAAACCAGTTGGGCAGCATTCGCCGGGGATTAGCCTGTACCCTTGATTTTACAGCATTTCCCAACGAACGATTTACAGGCCGCATCGACGACGTAAACGACTACGTAGACAATACCACCCGCCAGATTAAACTGCGCATTGCCGTCAGCAATCCCGACGGACGGCTCAAGGCAGGTATGTTTGCCACCGTGAAGTTTGGCGTGCTGGAGGGTAAACTCATGACCGTTACCCGCGATGCCATTGTGACGGTACAGGGTCGCGACTACGTGTTTGTAAAAACCAGTCCGCAGGTAATCGAACGCCGGGCGGTGCAGCTTGGGCAGCAACGTAACGACCGGGTGGTTGTGCAGGGCGGTCTGCGCGAAAATGACGCGGTGGTGGTAGCAAACGTGCTACAGTTGAAAGGGTTGAGTTTTGGGTATTGATAACAGATGATTCAGAAATTAATTACATTTTCGCTTCGTAACCGCTGGATCGTTGTTGGCATAGCCGTCGCGTTGATGGGGCTGGGGCTTTGGTGTTTCAAGCTGCTCAAAATAGAAGCCTATCCTGACATTGCAGACACGAACGTCATTGTTATTGCCAAATACGACGGACGGGCGGCTGAAGAGGTAGAGCAGCAAGTGACCATCCCGATCGAACGGGTACTCAACAACGTGCCGCACGTAACGGATCGCCGGTCACGCACCATCTTCGGTCTGTCGGTGGTGCAGTTGAATTTCGACGAAACCGTAACCGACTATTTTGCCCGTCAGCAGATCATCGAGCGGCTCAGTGGCGCGCAATTACCCGACGGCGTTACGCCCGAACTCGCCCCGCTCACAACAGCCGTAGGAGAGATTTACCGGTATGTGATTGAAGCCCCGGCCAGCATGACGCCCATGCAACTGCGTGATTTGCAGGACTGGACCATCGTTCCACAGCTATTGCAGGTGCCCGGTCTGGCCGACGTAACAACTTTTGGCGGTCCCATCAAGCAGTTTCAGGTAATTCCCGATCCGGCTAAACTGCGTAAGTTCGATCTTACCCTGCAGCATGTTATCGGGGCGGTTCAGAACAACAACCAGAACACGGGTGGCAACATCATTTCGCGGGGGGGGCAGGGTTTTGCCGTGCGGGGACTAGGAGCCCTCAAAACGCCCGACGACATTGGTAACATTGTCCTCAAAACCAACGAGGGTGTACCAGTGCTGGTGCGCGACGTAGCCAGCGTAGAGGTCAACCCACCCTCGCCGTCGGGAATTCTGGGTTACCGCATTCCCAACGAGAAAATAGACGTAGTGGGCGCCACAGAAGGCATCGTGCTATTGCGCCGGGGCGAAAATCCGAGTGAAGTGCTCGAACTGCTTAAGGAAAAGATTGCTGATCTCGAAGCCCGCGAGTTGCCCAAAGGCGTTCACCTGCGCATTCTCTACGACCGGGGTTTTCTAATCGACCATTCCCTTGAAACAGTTGCCCATACGCTCATCGAGGGCATTTCCATCGTGGCCATTCTGCTCGTGCTGTTCCTGGGAAGCCTGCGGGCGGCTCTGGTCGTAACGGTCACCATACCCTTTTCGCTGCTATTTGCCTTTATTCTGATGAAACTGGTTGGTATTCCGGCCAATCTGCTATCGTTGGGCGCCATCGACTTCGGCATTATTGTAGATGGTGCCAGTGTAATGGCTGAGCACCTGATTCGGCGCTATCGAAATGTCCGGCCCAGCGACCGCGAGGAGGGCATTGTGCCGGTAACAGCCAAATCGGCGGGGGAAGTGGCGCGTGAAATTTTCTTCTCGGTCACCATTATTATTCTCGCCTACATGCCAATTCTGCTCATGCAGCGCGTGGAAGGAAAGCTTTTCAGTCCAATGGCCCTGACACTGTCGTTCGCAGTCATTGGTTCGCTGCTGTGCGCCCTCACAGTGATTCCGGTGCTAATTTCCTTTGCCTTCCGCAAGGCCCTCACCCCCGACGGCAAACCGTTAAAAGAGCACCGGAATTTCCTGCTGATGCCGCTGGAGCGGGCCTATGCATGGCTGCTCCGGTCAACCCTGTTCCGTGCTCCCCGACTGGTGGTGGGCATGGGCATGACGCTCGTACTGGTGATGATTGGCTTTGGCCTTAAACTAGGTACCGAGTTCCTACCCGAACTCGACGAAGGATCCATTTTCATGCGGGCGTTTATGCCGTCGGGCATCACGATTCAGGAAAATGCCAAAATAGCCCCCAAAATCCGTGACATTATTGCCAGATACAAACCCGTTAGTTTCGTCATAACGCAGTCGGGGCGTAACGATGACGGCACCGACCCCTTCCCGGCCGACCGTACCGAGATCCTGATTGGTCTCAACGATTACAGCACCTGGTCCGATAGTATCTCCAAAAAAGAAATAGTCCGCCAGATGCAGAACCAGTTGCAGGAAGCTTTTCCGGGGGCGTTCTTTTCTTCGGGTCAGCCAATCATCGATCAGG
>JAQBNX010000494.1 GCA_028288385.1 Spirosoma sp. | reverse complement strand
ATTCCTGACGCACGAGATGGGCTGTGGCGGAACACGGCAGGATTCGGCTTACCTGGGTTCATTGCTGGCCGGTTTCATCAATAACCCAAACGTAGCAGGGGCAACGGTACTTAGTTTAGGGTGCCAGCACTTGCAGGCCGACACGATTGAGGCCGAAATTAAACGACAGAATCCAAAGTTCAACAAGCCATTGCTCTTGTTTGAACAGCAGGCTGGTACGGAATACGCCTTGATGTCACAGGCTATAACCCAAACGTTCATGGGCATGGCCGAAGCCAATAAACTCGAACGTAAGCCAGCGCCCCTAAGTGCTCTGACTGTGGGGCTTAAGTGTGGCGGCTCCGATGGGTTTTCGGGGATTTCGGCTAACCCAGTTCTCGGTCATCTATCGGATGTAGTTGTGTCGTTGGGTGGCAAAACCGTGCTGGCTGAATTCCCGGAGCTGAACGGTGTAGAGCAGGAATTGATCAACCGCACTGACGATATAGCTAAAGCCCAAAAGTTTATTGACCTCATGGGTGGCTATTCGGCGCAGGCTGAGGCAGCCGGATCGGGTTTCGACATGAACCCGTCGCCGGGCAACATTAAAGACGGCCTTATCACCGACGCCATCAAATCGGCGGGAGCGGCCAAAAAAGGGGGTACAGCACCTGTAGCCGATGTACTCGATTATGCCGAACCGGCTATCACTCCCGGCCTTAACCTGCTCTGCACCCCCGGCAACGACGTGGAAGCCACAACGGGTATGGCGGGCTCAGGCACGAACGTAATTTTGTTTACGACGGGCCTTGGAACGCCCACCGGCAACCCTGTGTGCCCGGTCGTAAAAGTGGCCACCAACACCGTTCTTAAAAACCGAATGCCCGATGTCATTGACTTCGACAGCGGCCCAATCATCGATGGCGAACAGACCATTGCCCAAAACGCCGATGCCTTACTGGAGTATGTGATACGGCTGGCTTCGGGCGAGGAAATTACCAAAGCCGAACAATTGGGTCAGGACGATTTTATTCCCTGGAAACGGGGGGTTTCTCTTTAACGAGTGAAATAGGGAGAGTGTGTGGACCTGCATTCCGGTACCCGCGTAAGCCAGACCACACACTCTCGCTCTTTCATTCTTTCACTCTTCAACCATGTTCTCACTTAACAATAAAACTGCCCTCATCACTGGCGGGGCTAGCGGCATTGGGCTGGCTATTGCCAAAACGTTTGCCCAGGCGGGCGCCCATGTCCATATTCTGGACTTAAATGGCGAGCAGGCCGAACAGGCTGCCAGCGATATTCGAAAGGACGGAGCAATGGTTACAAGCCATGCCGTCGATGTATCGAATCAAACTCAGGTAATGGATGTGATTGGCCAAATTGCAGGGCAGGGGCCAATTCATATTCTGGTGAACAATGCGGGGGTGTCGCACATCGGTAATGTTGAAACCACGAGCGAGGCTGATTTCGACCGGATTTTTCGCATCAACGTAAAGGGGGTTTACAACTGCCTGTTTGCTACGATTCCGCACCTAAAAGTTAATGGTGGGGGCGTGATCCTGAACATGGCCTCGGTGGCAGCCACGCTGGGCCTCACCGACCGTTTTGCCTATTCCATGAGCAAAGGCGCTGTGTTGACCATGACCCTGTCGGTAGCCAAAGATTATTTAAAAGATAAAATTAGGTGCAACTGCATCTCCCCGGCGCGGGTGCATACGCCATTTGTGGATGGGTTTCTGGCCAAAAGCTACCCGGGTCAGGAGGCCGAGATGTTTGAAAAACTGTCGAAAACGCAGCCCATTGGCCGCATGGCCCAACCCCAGGAAGTTGGGGCGCTGGCGCTCTATCTGTGTTCTGACGAAGCGGGATTTGTTACCGGCTGCGACTACCCTCTGGACGGTGGTTTTACGCGACTAAATACGTAGCGCTTAAACTCCCTGCATTCATTGTAATTTTGAACGTAATGAATGCAGAGAGCACCTGAACATCTGGCGTGAGAACGGACCAAATCAATTTAGTACACCTCACCGCGTGCTGCCTTCAGGGTATTCTGCATCAACGAGCAAATGGTCATCAGGCCAACGCCCCCCGGAACAGGCGTAATAAAACTTGCTTTGGGCGCTACTTCGTCAAACTTCACATCACCTTTCAGAGCAAAACCGCTTTTTTTGCTGGCATCCGGCACGCGCTCCAGTCCAACATCGATTACTACGGCTCCATCCTTCACCATATCGGCGGTGATAAATTCTGGCCGGCCTAGGGCTGCAATCAGGATATCGGCCGACCGGCAGATGTCGGCTAAGTGCTGGGTGCGGCTGTGCGTCAGCGTGACGGTGCAGTTTCCGGGATAGGTGTTTCGCTGCATTAAAATGGACATGGGCAAACCCACAATCTGGCTCCGGCCCACCACTACGCAGTGCTTTCCGGCAGTTTTGATATCGTAACGTTTAATCATTTCCAGAACGCCCTGCGGAGTTGCTGATACGTAGGCAGGCAGCCCCTTTGCCATCCGCCCAATGTTGATGGGATGAAAACCGTCCACACCTTTGGCTGGATCGATGGTTTCCATGATCCGATCTGGATTAATGTGATCGGGCAGTGGAAGCTGCACAATCAGTCCGTCCATGTCGGGGTTGTTGTTCACCTCGCGAACTTTGGCCAGTAGTTCATCTTCCGATACATCTGGCTCAAAGCGAATGAGCGTTGAAGCCATGCCAACCTCTTCGCAGCTTTTCATCTTGGACGCTACGTAGGTTTCTGACGCTCCTTTTGTGCCTACCAGAATGGCCACCAAGTGGGGTATTTTGCCGCCGGTCTCGCGTATCTGAGCAACCTGAGCCGCAATTTCTAATTTTATTTGTGCCGATAGAAGTTTACCGTCGAGGAGTTGCATGGGTGAAAAATGGGTTCGTCAGATAACAGTCATTAGCTGTAAAGGTCGCAAAGATTGGCAAACTACCGGTACTTGCTCTTTTCGATACCAGAAGATAAGCCCTTAAAATGCCTTAGTGAGAGAAGACTCATTACGTTCTACTTTCTGCCAGCAAGATTAGAAATAACTCATTAAACACGAGGCTATTGATGTGGGCTATTAGAGCTACATTAGGATTCCGTAAAAGCCTGTGAGTAACCGTTGGATATAAATTAAAATACATCCTATGACGTGGTTGTTGCTCTTAAAGCTTGAGCATGTTAATTGCTCATAATTCAGGCGTTATGAATACGGTAAAGAAAACGATTCAGGAATTACCGCCAGCCTATTTCGCTTTGGTGATGTCAACCGGGATCGTGGCTATTGGCGCGCACCTGGTAGGATTTAGCCGTATCAGTGAAGGGCTGTTCTGGCTCAATAACCTGGCGTATGGCATCCTCCTGTTATTACTCTTTGCACGCCTGATTTTCTTCTTCCCAGCCGTGCTGGCGGAACTGACGTCACATGAAAAAGGTCCGGGTTTTTTCACCGTTGTTGCTGGCTCCTGTGTCCTCGGAATCCAGTATTCCTTACAAAAGCAAGGCTTCGCGACGGCTGCTATTCTTTGGTTTTTGGCGGTAGCCACCTGGTTCATACTGACCTATTCTTTATTCTTTCTGCTGATTATTAAAGCCGAGAAACCTCCGTTCGAAACAGGGATCAACGGTGCCTGGCTACTCCTGGTTGTGTCA
>JAQBNX010000492.1 GCA_028288385.1 Spirosoma sp. | reverse complement strand
AATTAACCTTTGACGAAACGCAGCAGTTTCTACGCCAGAAACGGGACGAAATGCGTAAAAACCACATGCCGTTGGTTGTAGAGATTGGGAAAGGCCAGCGAGGACTGGTCTATTATAACAATTCCGGCCTGCTACGGCAACTGGCTTATTTCCCGTATGCCTTGCTGGCTATTCTAACAGCCCTCGGCGTACTGGCCTATCTGGCATTCAGCTCGTCGCGCCGGGCCGAGCAGAATCGGGTATGGGTGGGACTGGCTAAAGAAACAGCGCACCAGCTAGGGACACCCATGTCGTCGTTGATGGCCTGGGTTGAGTATATGCGTTCCGACCCAGCTCAGTTTGACCGATCCATCACAGACGAAATTGAGAAGGACGTTCAGCGGCTGGAAACTATTACAGCGCGTTTTTCGAGCATTGGTTCGGTGCCCACGCTTAAAGAAGAGAATCTGAACGAGGTTGTCAAGCAGTTTACCAGTTACCTGTCCAAGCGGATTTCGACCAAAGTAAGTATGAGCGTCGCCAGCCAATTACCAGCTGGTCAAACGGTCAGGATGAACAAGCTTTTGTTTGAGTGGGTAATCGAAAATATCTGCAAAAATGCCGTGGATGCGATGAAGGGTGTCGGTGAACTCCGCATCAACATGATCCCACTTCCTCATCAGGAAGTAGCCATTGATATTACCGACACAGGCAAGGGCATTTCGAAAACAAACATGCAGAAGGTATTCAACCCCGGCTATAGTACCAAAAAGCGCGGATGGGGCTTAGGGCTAACCCTGGCGAAGCGGATCGTGGAGGAATACCATGATGGTCGGCTTTACGTCAAAAGTTCAGAAAAGGGTAAGGGTACAACGTTCAGAATTGTTCTGAACAGAGACTGAAGAAATTTTTTGAACCCTTACAACAAGCTGTAATATTTTTATTTAAATCTTTCTGCTATTATTTTTTCCCCTATTAAATTGACCTTAAAGAACCTGACCAGGGGTTTCCAGAAAATATTTTTTAACCATCTGTCGAGAACGTAATATAAAATTACCGTTACCATTAATATAAAACCAATGTAAACCCACATCGAATGTTTGCCAGCTATATAAAAGAAAAAGATAGCAGTTGGCAGATGTAAAACATACAATGGGTACGATATTTCCCCGAAGAAGTTAGCTATTTTTCTAAACCAATCAGGTAAGAACAATCTCCCGGCATAGTATACAATTACTATTGTCAGCGTATAGGTAAGCCAGGAAAGACTTTCATGCGTTATTTGACCAACATAAACAATGGGAATACCAATCAGGCAAAGAATAGCGGCCATGGTTGGCTTATTCTTTACGGATAGTAAGAAACCAATCAGCCAGGGCCACGCAAATAAGGCAACACCGTATCCATATAGGTCCAGAGTAAAATTTGGAAACGAAAAGGCCAGCATAGACCCTACAATAAGAAGGACTATAGCCATTGATGGTAACCGGGCAAGTAAGGGTGTCAATAAATATAAGAAAACCTCAATAGAAAGAGTCCACAAGGGATTGTTGTAAGAGATTGTAGCCGACAGAAAGCCCTGGGCAAAAAAGAAGTTAGAAACAGTCGTCTCCCATCCATCGGCTACTAATGTTAATTTGGGTAATTCATACGGAGATGGCAGTAAAATCATCAATAAAGCAGCAAATAGAACTCCGAAAAAGTATAGTGGATAGATTCGTAAGAACCGACGTTCAAAATAATCATCAGGATTCATTTTGAACGAATGCCCTACTGAAATACCACTTATTAGTAAAAAGCCGATAACCGCAGACTTCCCGCCTAATAAGTTATATAATTTTGATAAACGTATTGGATCGGCAAACCAACCTAAATGCCCGACAAAGACGATTGATGCCAAAAAAAAACGCAATAGGGAATACGTGGCCCAGGTAGATCTCGTATACTTATACGACATAGATCAATAAATTAACATCTTCGGTTAGCTTTCTATGTAGCCTTATAGATGTTTTTTAAATAACGTTTTAATTTTTGTGAGGTCATATTTTGTCATTTCAATGCCAATCTATTGACGGTGTGGCAGACAAAATATTTAGCTTTATAAGTTCTCGATACTACTAATGCCGTAAAATTTCCACTTAAAAAATAGGGTGCATTTCTGACACGTTTGCCATTGCATCAGGTCAAACACCTGTCGTTATCTTGGGAATGGCAGTGTAAGCGTATCCGTCTCGATTTCGTTGCTCTGGTTCAGGTTCCGATCCCGGATGGTGATTTTGAATTTGGTGGGATATAATCGGAAACTTGTGCCGTACTGAAATGTCGTATTGAAATCCAGCGGACCCGAAATAGGCCCTTTAGGTTTTCCTTTGGCGAGGTCGGGGAAATAAAGCGTTTTGTTTACGTCGAGTTGTACCTCTTCGTATTTTCCATTCACTAACCGAAACGTACGAATGCGGTAGTTGCCCCACCCGCCGTTCGATGCATAGCGGGCCGAGTCTCCCTTTGATACAGGCGTATTATTACCAAGGTTACCATCGCCATCTTTAAAAAAGATAGAAATGACGACCGAATCCCGCTTCCCTTTACCAACACCCCGCCCTGCCTCCAACGGGTATCGATACGTTTCGATAAAACTAATTTCGGGCGTGTCTGGGTAATTCGGTTCGTTGAAACAGGCCGTGAGCGCCAGGGCTATGCCTAGCACCAGGAGATACGGTTGAATTTGTTGCCGTCGCATACTGTTGTACTCGTGTTGCAATAAACGCGTTAGTAACTTTGTCTTTTCTATCGACTCTTTCTGGCGAGGCAGCCATACAGCGGCAATCGCTGCGTAAACGAATCCTGACTGTGGTTCCAGAGTCGTTCGAGCCACTGGCACTGGCTGTCTTTCGCTACCAGGCTACTCACAATCCCGTTTACCGGCATTACCTGCATTGCCTCAATATTCAGCCTGATCGGATAAGCGACTTACGTCGGGTGCCCTTCATGCCGATCAGTTTTTTTAAAAGTCACCTGATCCTGACGGGCTTCAATCCTGCCAATGAGACCATACCCGGAACGCTAACGTTTGCCAGCAGCGGAACCACCAGCCAGAAAGCAAACGAAACTAGCCGCCATCTTGTGCCTGACCCAGACCTGTATGATTCAGTCAGCACCCGGATCTTTGAACAGGCCTACGGTCCACTGAGAGACTTTCATATTCTGGCGTTGCTGCCCTCGTATCTTGAACGAAATAACTCGTCCCTTGTGTATATGGTTCAGCGATTTATGGCGCAGAGTGGAAGCTTCCTGTGTGGAGACTCCCCGACAGAAACTGGTTTGGACAGCTTCCCCCAGTCTGCCGACGTAACGTCGAACTTCTTTCTGAACAACCTCGACGAGCTGACCAACCGACTCAGGCAACTGACTAATCGACCCGACGGCAAACGAATTCTGCTCATCGGGGTAACATTTGCGTTGCTCGACTGGGCTGAGTCGAACCGCGATCTAGGCTTTCTGGCTCATAATCCAAACCTGATTGTGATGGAGACAGGCGGTATGAAAGGTCGTCGGAAAGAGTTGCTGCGCGAGGAGGTTCATAACGTACTGACCGAGCGGCTTGGCATTCCGCACGTACATTCTGAGTATGGCATGACGGAGCTTCTCTCGCAGGCTTATTCAACGGAGGCAGGCATATTTCGGCCCAGTCCTACCCTTCGCGTGTTCCTTCGCGACATTAACGACCCCTTCCATCTTATAGCACCCGAACAGTCAGGCGACCGTCAAAACCGATCGCGCCAGACCGGCGGCATTAACATTGTCGATTTAGCTAACCTGGATTCCTGCTCATTCATCGAAACACAGGATTTAGGGCAATATGCTCATGACGGCATGGTATCTTCCCCTGAAGAACATCCGTTCCGGGAACATCCGTTCCGGGTCATTGGTCGTTTTGACAACTCCGACGTACGAGGTTGTAACTTGATGGTAATTTGAGAGACGCTACGTAGCGCATCCCTCAAATTAAGCGTACAATTTCACATCCTCGAGTGAGATTTGATCACCACACATGATAATCAGCCGCTCAATGACGTTACGTAGTTCGCGAACATTACCCGTCCACGGTAGTGACTGAAGATAGGCCATTGCCTCCGTGGTAATCTCTTTGGGTGGTGAGCCGTATTCGGTGGCAATGTCCTGCAAAAACTTGTCGGCCAGCAGCACAATGTCACTACGTCGCTCGGCCAATGGGGGCACATGGATGACAATTACGCTCAGTCGGTGAAAAAGATCTTCGCGGAAGTTACCGTTTGCAATCTCCTGCCGCAGGTCTTTGTTGGTAGCCGCAATAACGCGCACATTAACCTTTATTTCTTTATCGCCCCCGACGCGGGTAATTTTATTTTCCTGTAGTGCCCGCAATACTTTAGCCTGCGCCGACAAGCTCATGTCCCCAATTTCATCCAGAAACAGTGTCCCGCTGTCGGCCTGCTCAAACCGGCCTACGCGCCGGGCAGCAGCACCGGTAAAGGCGCCTTTTTCATGACCAAACAATTCACTCTCAATCAATTCGCTGGGAATAGCCGCACAGTTAACTTCTACGAGTGGCATGGCAGCGCGGCTGCCTTTTTCATGAATCTGTTTGGCAACCATCTCTTTCCCTGAACCATTAGCACCCGTAATGAGGACCCTCGCTTCGGTGGCAGCTACACGGTTAATCGTATCTTTTACCCGCCGAATTGGCTCAGACTCGCCAACGATCTCATTAAGTTTATACAGTCGTTTTTTGAGCGTTTTAGTCTCCTGCACGAGCTTGGCGCGGTCGATGGCATTACGCACCGTAATAAGTAACCGGTTGAGATCTGGTGGTTTGGTGATGAAATCGAAGGCGCCCCGCTTGGTCGCTTCAACGGCGTTTTCGACGTTTCCGAAGGCCGAAATCATGATAAACTGGGTGGTTTTTGCGGCCTCACCCGCTTTTTGCAACAGTTCCAGCCCATCCATCTTAGGCATTTTAATATCGCAGAGCGCTACGTCATAGCTTGTCTGCATAATCATCTCCAGCCCTTCTTCGCCATCTTTGGCTTCATCAACTTCGTAGCCTTCATATTCTAATATATCGCGTAAAGCAGCCCGAATGCTTTTTTCATCGTCCACGATAATCAATTTAACCATACTGCCGAAATAGGTGGGTTGAAGAATAAGGTTGAGTAGTACCGAATGTAAGCTACTGGTTTTACTGTTAACTCCAAAATGCCAAATGTAATCAATTTACCTCGGCAACGGTATCAACCACTACCTAGCCAACCGGGTTTATCTACTCGTAGTGAAACTTCTCCCAATTGCAGTGGCATAACCCAAAACTACCGCAGCAGTCATCAAAGTCTGCGTCTGACCAGACATGGTGAATAAATAAGAGAAAAACTGCAGAAAGTAAGCATTTGCCGTTGATCATGACGTTAGATTAGGTACAATCAAAATCAGCGTCGGGTAGTATCATTCCCAATTCGCACTATCTGTACTGCTGCTTAAATTTAAGCCAAATTTTGGCGTCTAACCACTATTCTGTCTACATGTCTATCCGTACGGCACTTTTCCTGGCGCTGTTTACCAGTATAGCCTTAACCTCGTCTGCCCAGCTGCGTCGGCGTGCTCAGCTATCGGCTCCGCAGACCAACAACAGCCCAGTACCGGTGGTGGCTGCTCCGCAGGCGCGGCTGCTTGAGAGCCTCCGCTTCAATAGCTCGATATTGAACCAGGCCGTGAAGTACTCGATTTACCTGCCACCGGATTACTACGTATCGAACCGACGCTATCCGGTTGTGTACCTGCTCCACGGCTTCGGTGACGATGAAACTGGCTGGGTGCAACTTGGCGAAGTTGACCGAATTGCAGACGACAATATAAAAACGGGCGATCTGCCACCGATGATTATTGTGATGCCCAACGGGGGGCAAACGTGGTACATCAATGATTACCAGAATAAGGTACGGTACGAAGATATGTTTGTGCAGGAATTAATTCCACACATCGACTCTACCTTCCGAACCCGTTCTCAGCGTGAATACCGAGGCATTGGAGGACTATCCATGGGTGGATTCGGTTCCCTGACGCTGGCCATGCACCATCCTAATTTATTCGCGTCATGTGCGGCTTTGAGTGCTTCGGCCCGTACTGACGAGATGTTTGCGGCCATTCCCGACGAGCGGTATAACAGTGTTTTTGGTCCGGTGTTCAGTGGCTCCGTCAAAGGGCAGGACCGCCTGACGGTTACCTGGAAACGGAATAGCCCCATTACGTTAGCCAAATCGGCACCTGTGCATGATCTGATCAAAGTGCGCTGGTATCTG
>JAQBNX010000833.1 GCA_028288385.1 Spirosoma sp. | reverse complement strand
CAGTCGTGTGCACCGCAAGGCCGGGGTCGGCCGCGCCGATATCGACGGCTCCGAGGGCCTACTGGATGCCCTCGATGAAACGTGGACGTCGTGGATGCGGGACCTGCGATTGGGGCGTGCCCGGATCGTGGTCAATGAGGCCGCGCTCACGGAGCCGACCATCGGCGGCAGCACGTTCGGCCGTCGCGGGTTCGACGTGGACCAGGAAGTGTTCGCCCCCATCGCGGGGCAGGCCAACATGGGCGACGGGGACTTCATCAAGCCCGTCCAGTTCGCTATCCGCGTGCAGGAACACAACGACACCGCGTTGGCCCTGGTGGAGCGCATCGTCACCTCCAGCGGGTACTCCCCGTAGTCGTTCGGAATCCACGCCGAGGGCGCGCTCAGTGGGACGGCCTACAAGCTGCGGGAACGGCGCACCTTCCGCACCGAGAGTCGCAAGCAGCGCCTGTGGGGACCCGCCGTGGAACACACCGCCGAGATGCTGCTCGCCATCGGCCGCGAAGTGTTCTCCTGGGAACCGGAGGCCCGTCCGTCGATCTCGTGGCCGGAGACGGACACGGATGAGCCGTTGCAGCGGGCGCAGACCATCAGCCTGTTGAAGACGGCTGAGGCCATCTCGACGGAGACGGCGATCCGCATGGCGCAGCCCCACCTCGACGACGACCAGGTGCGCGAGGAACTGGCCCGCGTGCTCGGTGAGGCCCCGGTCGTGGACGGCAACACGCCGCCCCTCGGTGCCTAAGACACGTAGACAACCCGGCGCCTGACATGGGAGAATGCGGTATGACCTCTCCCGGCGATGCCACTCCCACCCACGCTGAACGAGTCCTCGGGTTGGAGTTGGCAACGGATAGCCAAACCGCCACATGGCGTGCTGACGCCATCGCACGGGCTCTGGCCGAGCAGCGCGTCCGTTACGAGGCAGTCGCCGTAGAGATGCCACTCGGCCGGTCGGAGCATCCCGATTGGGTTGAGGAAACAGTCGGGTACGGCATGTCGGTGGCCGATGACCTCACCGAGTTCTTGCTGGCGCGCATCGCCGAGGACGAGTCCGCCGCGCGGGCGCTGCCATCGTTCATCGTGGATGCCGCCGTTGCCTACGAGCGCATCCACTTCGCCCGCTGGGCACCCGCCCGTGTCCTCGCCGAGTGCGACGCCAAGCGGCGAGCACGGGAGATGCAGATTGCCGACGAGTTGGATCGCATTCTGGCACTGCCCTACGCCGATCACCCGGACTACCGGAGCGAGTGGCGCCCGTGACGTCGCCTCCGCCGCCTGGTGTGGGTCCGAACGCTGACGCCCTCGCCAACACCGCCCGTGTCGCCGCCGAACAAGTCGTCGCGCAGCAGGTCGGGCAGGTCGCCACGTTCCTCGCCGGTGGCGGACTCGCATCGGAGTCGGTGGATGACCTGTCGTGGCAGGTGAACCGGCTCGCGGAGATCGCCAGGTTGCGCAGGCAGCTCGCGTTGTCCTCCCGGGAAGCGACGAAGGCCGCAACGGCACAGGTACCCGGGATGCTGGCGGACGTCGCTCAGCGGGCGGCTGGCGGGCTGGACGTGCAGGTGCAGACGCTCACTGAGGACCTAGTGGGCGCGCTCATCCGCATGTGGTCCGGTCTGCCGACGCTGCTCACGGGCAAGGCCGAAATCATCGTCATCAGCGCCGCCTCGCAGGTGCGGGTTGGGAACCTGACTCGTGTGCAGGCCACCGCGCAGGCAGCAGATCGCATGGTGGCCCAGGGCATCGCACCCGCCCGGGACCGTGCCGGCCGGCAGTGGACCGCGCCTGCGTACACGGAGATGATCGTGCGCACATCGGTGATGGACGCTGGGCGCACGGGCAGGGAAACGCAGGCCGTCCGGTTCGGCACCCCCTACGTGCAGGTCAGTGACGCGCTACGGGAGTGCCCGATGTGCCGCCCGTGGGAAGGGAAGATCCTCACCCTGGACGGCACCGACCCCGAGGGCATCGCTCAAGGCACGTTGGCTGAGGCCCGTGCGGCTGGCCTCGGGCATCCAAACTGCCGGCACCTGTGGGCCGGGTACTTCCCCGCCTACTCGTCCCGCGTGCAGCCCACGCCCGACTCGGCCGGGTGGGAAGCCAGCAAGCGGCAGCGGGAGTTGGAACGACGCGTCCGTGCCGCGAAACTCCGGCAGCAGACCGCGGAAACCATCGACCCCGGCGGCCTCACCGCGCAGGCCGCTAAGACCCGCGTGCGCGACGCCCAACGCCAACTGCGGGAGCACGTCAAGGCCACCGGACAGCGCCGCAAGCCCGACCGGGAACGGGTGCCGCAGGCTAGCTAGGTGCGCCGCGCTCCAGAGTGTCTGCCTTCTCCCGCATGTGGTCCGCGAAGTTCAGCACGGCTCGCTCGGCGTAGGACTGCTGGACCGACGTCACCAGCTCGGTCAACAGATGCGCCTGCATACGGATCTCATCCGCGATCAGCTTGCGCACGGTCGGCGCCAAGTCGGCGGCCATCCGCTGCGCCTCATTGAAGTTCACGTCCGGCCAGACTTCTTCGATGGTGTCGGCCATCGTGTTGCGCACCGCGTCTCGCACAGTTGCTCCTACCACTTGCCGGGATGGGGTGCGGCCACGTACCGACGTTGCCCGCGTGCGCGTCGCAGCTGCGTCCCCGTGGGGTCCCCGCTGCCGGGTGGTGGTCGCCCTCGGTGCAGATGTGCGCGGCCTTCCCCGCCACGCACACCGCGCCCCGAGGGCTGCGCTGGGGGCAGGAGTCGAACCTGCGCGCGGCGGGTTTGGAATCCGCTGCTCTGGCCTCTGAGCTACCCCAACAGATACAGACGCTGCACTCCCGGTCTGCGCGGGCCAGCACTGAGCCAATCGACATCCCGAGGGATGTAGGTGCGGGAGCAGTGTCGCATGACGGGCGTCACTGTGTCTACTGTCTGGTGACACCGGATGCGCTGCACTTGCCGTGACCGTCCCGGCACTGAGGAGACCCGCATGACTGCCCCCGTCACCCCCGCTCCTGTCACCCCGGCCGCCGAGGGTGGTGCCGGCGGTGAGGTCACCC
>JAQBNX010000805.1 GCA_028288385.1 Spirosoma sp. | reverse complement strand
GGTACTGGCTGAGAAACGGTACAAGTAACCTAGATCATCCCATCCGGACGCCTACAAACGTTCGTTCGAACTGATTATAAAAAATTTTTGATGGGCAAGGCCAACGAAGCTTTTTTGGAATAATGTTGAGTAAGTGGTATTTGGCCCCCACTATGTAGAAAAAACTACTCAACCAGTTGAGTATAAGTTTGCAAGATGCTGCCCATTAGTTAATCAAACAACTACAAATCAACTCATTACAAAGCTCTAGGTAGCGTGGCACAGTTTTTACGGGTAGGAAAGAGTATTAATAGTAGAACGAATTAATTAACCTCAGAACTCATGAGCTTTTTCAAAGGAGTATTAACAGGGCTAGCCATTGGTTATCTTACAGCCCCCCGTACTGGCAAAGAAACCCGCGATAAATTGACTACCGGCGCTAAAGACTGGCAGGATCAAATCAATGAAGGCTTCCAAGACCTAAAAGCACAGGTAGAAAAGCTGACCGGTCAGGCAAAGAACACCGTTGATCAATATGCGGAGAAGGCCGAGAACACGTACGATCAGTATAAGAACGAAGCCGGATCAAGCTATGATTATAATAAGCAAGAGGCTAAGACAGATTACAATGATGCAGTAGACGATGCTGCCGATGCCACAAAGTCGGGCATCAATCAGGCAGATGATGCGCTCAAATTTAATTAAGCGCTCTCTGATTTACTCAACTTATGAATGATTTTCATCCGCCCGTCACAATCAGTGGCGGGCGGATGTTTTTTTAAACACTATTAACTGCCCTTATGCCCTCTATATAGGTGGGATTTTACTTGCCCTATCTTTAATATAAGACAGTTGACAACTATATACTTCGGCCAATAGATGGGATGTTATCTATGTTCATCCTATGATACTAATTGTAGCTACTCTGGCAAAATCTCAAATACAGAAGCCCAACCTACTAGGTTGGGCTTCTGTATTTGAGATTCATAAATTCTAGTTTTTTGGGTTAACCTCAACAACTAGAAACCTATGAAATTTATTGGTTTGAATAGGAAGTTCCGTCTGGATTGATGACAGTCCTATCCGTGTTTACGGTCTGATCATTCCGAAACGTCTGGTCGTTTGTCTGGTCAGACCGAAGCGTTTGATCCTTTGAAGCAAGATTCTCCACATCAACTTCAGTCTTGCGGACCGTATCGCGAATGGTTTCCTCCCTCTCATTTACTTCTTTGCCAATCGAGATTTCTTCCACGACGTTGGCCGTTTTAGAAACAACAGCCCGTTCGGCGGTCTCACGCAGTTCAATCTCTCCTTCCTTGAAAGTATTCAGATCTGCATCAGTTGCGGGCCGGTTCACAGGGTTACGCTGAACAACTACCCGCTCTTCGCGCAGACGAAGGTTTTCTTCAACCGGGCGTTCTACAATGCGGCTACGCACCCGAACACCACCGGTTTCAACTTCGCGCTTACCTACCTGCAGGTTTTCTTCAACTACCTGGATCTTCTGATCACCGTCTACCGTGTTTGTGCGGTCGTAGTTTGCGGTATTTCTTGTGTCATCCACTAAGCCAGTTCCTACCGACGCACCCGACGCGTTAACACCGCTGCCAGTTGTGCTGCCACTGCCATATGAACCATACGAAGCGGCCCGCTCATCGACATCTACCGCACCATTATCGTCAAGAATGTCGGCTGCGCGCTCAGCTTCGTCATCCGACTGTGCATGAACGGTCACAACAGAACGGTCACTGGCAACCCGGTTATACTTATCGGCATCGTCGCCACCGCCGAACAAGGAGCTAAAAAAATCGCCGATACTGCTGCCTACGTCCTTCGTATCGTCAACAACTTCTTCAGCAGCGGTGCCGCTGGTGTTTTGGTGGCGGTCAGGTATAACAGCACTGCTACTGCCACTTCCGCTGTTATAATCCCCGGTATTGTAGCTTTGCGAACCCGTTTGAGCCGTCGATAGGTCAATGTTGCTGCGCGAAAAGCCATCGCTTACTAACGCTTCTACTGCTTGTTGTGCTTCACTTGCGTTGTCAAAAACGCCAACTACTGTCATTGATGCCATGATTGTTTTGGGTTTATCGTTGAGAAAAAGATTTATAACGATGGTCTTGTTTCAGACCGAACGTCCGTTTCATTAGGGGGAACCCGCTCAACGGTTACTTCTTCCCGCCGGAGCATAACACGCTGCGTGTCGTCGGTTGAAAGTCGCCGTTTAGTAATGTGTACTTCTTCAACCAGCATTAACCGTTTTTCAAGTACCAGCACTTCTTTCACCACAGGAACGATTGTCAGTTCGTTCTCATACCGTACAACCGGAATCGTTTCAACGTATTTGTTTATGGGTACCCGTTCAACGCTGATCTCATCATGCATGAGGGGCGTTGTAACAACCTGTTCCTCTTCCCGAACGGTCTTATTGATGAGCAATCGTCCCGTTTCAATAACCTGTTTCTCTACCTGTAGCTGCTCTTCAATAACGGGAATAACAGTAGATTCGACCGCATTTGAGCCACCTTCCTGCGAACCAACGGCATGAGTATCCAGGTGAGGATTATCGGTAGTGTTCATAAAGTTAGTTTGAGAATGAGGTAATACCAGGCATCAATACATTTTGCCCGGTACGTTCCCTTATAAGCACAGCACTTACTATTTTGTTTTACAATTTTTAAAGTTTTATTAAATTGATTCTATATAACCTTGCTAGTTTTTAGGATACTACAATAAAGCCATACTGAGGTCTTTCTATTGTACCATTCAATCTTGACATTGGGAGAAACCGCCCAGTAAGTTATTTATCTACGTAATAAACCTGATTGATACTTCCCGTATTATTCAGAAGTTCATTGAA
>JAQBNX010000429.1 GCA_028288385.1 Spirosoma sp. | reverse complement strand
AGGTTATTACGACCGTTTTTTGGCCCAATGCCGTCCCGACTGTCAGAAAATTGGCTTATCGCTGTTCAACCCTATAGACCTGATTATCGACGCTGAGCCGACTGATATTCGCTTAAATGCCTGTATCACACCCGAACAAACGTATCGATTTACCAAGTAGCTTTTATTTAAGATTTACACCTATTTATCATTTAAAATTTACTACCATTTAGACGTAGCAGTAATCGGTAAATTCTAAGTTATCAAGATTTTGGCCTTGTGTGCCAACGATTTGCCGTACTTTTGCGATCAAATCGTAACGCGAGCAATTAGCAAGTATAAGGCAAGCTCGTTTTTATTAATCACTTAAAGCAGGTTTTTGCCTGCATTACTTACATGAAAATCGCCGTTGTTGGTGCTACCGGCCTGGTCGGCAGCGAAATCCTGAAAGTGCTGGAAGAACGTAACTTCCCTGTGTCCGAACTTATTTTGGTTGCCTCTGAGCGGTCGGTTGGTAAACAGATTGAGTTCAAGGGTAAGCAACATACAGTCGTCAGTTTTCAGGATGCCATCGCAGCCCGGCCCGCTGTTGCTATTTTCTCGGCCGGGGGCAGCACATCGCTATCCCTTGCCCCTCAGTTTGCCGAAGCGGGCATTACGGTTATCGATAACTCGTCTGCCTGGCGTATGGACCCAACCAAGAAACTGGTCGTGCCCGAAATCAACGCCGATACGCTAACACACGACGATAAAATCATTGCCAACCCCAACTGTTCGACCATTCAGATGGTGGTAGCCCTGAAGCCTCTCCACGACCGGTACACTATAAAGCGGGTTGTGGTTTCAACGTACCAGTCGGTAACGGGAACGGGCAAAGCCGCGGTCGATCAGCTTTTTGCCGAGCGCGAAGGCCGCCAGGACGTAGCTAAAGTGTACCCTCATCCCATTGACCTGAACGTGCTGCCTCATATTGATGTCTTTCTTGACAACGGCTACACCAAAGAGGAAATGAAGATGGTGAACGAGACGAAAAAGATCATGGGCGATGACTCAATACAGGTCACGGCCACAACGGTCCGCATCCCAACCATGGGTGGTCACTCAGAAGCAGTCAATGTTGAGTTCGAGAACGAGTTTGACCTAAGCGAAGTGGTCAATCTGCTGACTAATGCTGAAGGCGTGATTGTGCAGGACGATCCAAAAAACTTTGTTTACCCAATGCCGCTAACAGCACACGGAAAAGACGAGGTATTTGTGGGCCGCATCCGGCGCGACGAAAGCCAGCCCAAAACCCTGAATATGTGGATTGTAGCTGATAATCTTCGGAAAGGAGCAGCTACTAACGCGGTTCAAATCGCAGAATACCTACTAAAACACGAACTAGTACATGCAATAGAGCACACGGTAGCATAGTTGCTGGTTATCTAAATTAGTTACCCAAAGTCCTGTTTGGCTTACTGCCGGGCAGGACTTTTTCGATATATTTCCTAAGATATGTATCTAAGTACTTAGGTCAACGTAGTGAAAAGAAGCTTGTGCCCACACAATCATGACCAACGATCAACCCGTTATTCAGCTTATAAACATTCACAAGTCTTACGGCGATACGCCTGTATTACAGGGCATTAATCTCAGTGTGACGGCGGGGCAGGTAGTCGGCTATATTGGTCCTAACGGCGCGGGTAAATCGACGACGCTTAAAATATTAATCGGAATGCTGCCTGATTATACGGGCGAAGCTACCGTTCTGGGGCTGGACGTGAGGACACACGCCCTGGACATTAAACGCCGTATTGGTTACGTTCCCGAAAACGCAGCGCTATACGATACGCTGACGCCCCTGGAATATCTCAACTTTGTGGGGCAGTTGTATGATTTAGACCGTAGCCATATCGAGCGGAAAGCCCTCGACCTGCTCCGGATATTTCAGCTCGCCGATCATGCCAACGCCCGCATGACGACGTTTTCGAAAGGAATGCGTCAAAAAGTGCTGCTTATTTCGGGGTTGCTCCACAACCCCGACGTTATTTTTTTGGATGAACCACTATCGGGTCTGGATGCTAACGCTGTGGTGCTGGTGAAAGAAATAATCAGGCAGTTGGCCAACAGCGGCAAAACTATTTTCTATAGTTCACACATTATGGACGTAGTAGAGAAAATCTCGGACCGGATCATCATCATTGCGCAGGGACAGATAATTGCCGACGGTACGTTTGCCGAATTACAGCAACAACGCCCCGAATCGCTTGAACAACTATTTGCTCAACTGACCGGTAGCGATGGGCAAACAACGGTGGCAGAGGAGTTTATTCAGGCTCTCAACCAATGACAAACCTGATTCTTGCCATACTGGACCGTCTACAGTTCCTGTTTCGGGCAATGGGCGCCGACTACCGGCAATTGCGGGCCATCGTGCAGGTTAAACTAATGATGGATAACCGCCGAAGCATTATAAGTCTAGGGCGTTCTGGCAAACAGTCGGCAGAGAAGACCAACAGCTTCACTAGAATTCTAGGCATTTATGTCTTTGTTGGTGGACTTATTAGCTTGGGCATGCTCACCCGAAGCGCCCGGGAGTTGATGTTCTTCCCACTGACACTGCAATTTTCCTACATCATGTCGCTATGTGCCATGACGCTCATATCCGACTATTCAGCAGTCATCCTCGACTCGTCCGACAACCAAATCATTCTGCCCAGACCCGTTAGCAGTCGAACGCTATGGCTGGCCCGAATTGTCCACATAACCAGCTACCTGTTTGCCATTGCCCTCTCACTGTCGGCAGTAGGCGTGCTAGTTATCGGGTACCGCTTTGGGGCGCTGGCCGGGCTGTTTTTCTTAGCCTTAAGCCTGCTGTCGGCAGTACTGATGGTTTTTATGACAAACGTATTTTACCTTATACTGATGCGGTTTATCAGCGAAGAGAAATTGCGGGAGATTATTAATTATGTTCAGATTGTAATGGCTGTTTTGTTTTACGGTGGCTATCAACTCCTGCCCCGTTTGATGGACAGCGAGACCATGCTGACCGAAGCGCTCAGTCACCAGTGGTGGCATTTTGCCATACCACCTATGTGGATGGCGGGTGCGGTAGAGCTTGTTGTGATGCCAGTAGTAGATCAAACGCATCTGATTTATTTACTATTGGCGCTGCTAATGCCAGTTGGCGGGTTGTGGTTTATGAACCGGTTTCTGACACTCGATTTCACGCAAAAGTTGAGCAGTATCGATCAGGAGAGCCGCCCCAATCAATCAGAACAACCAGTAGGGCAAACCGAATCAAGTCTGGTCGACCGGCTTTCAGACTGGATCACCACTACGCCCCTCGAACGAGCCGCCTTTTCTTTTACATGGCGTATAACTGGCCGCGACCGTAAATTCAAGCTTAAAACGTACCCACAGTTGGGTTTCGGTCTGGCCTATGTGGTAGTGATGTCAATTCAGGGGCAGCGTTTAGGCAACAGCGGCTTTTTCTACCTCTTCGCCCTCTACTTCGCCGGAATCTACGTCATGGTTGCGCAGTATCAGCTAAGTATATCAGATAATTACCGGGCATCCTGGGTATATGGCAGCGCTCCAATTCAAAAGCCGGGGGATGTATTATCGGGGTCACTTAAAGCGCTTATTATTAAGCTACTGACTCCCTTTTATATACTCCTGGCAAGTTACATTCTTTTTCGTTACGGCACCAATAAAGCGCCCGACGTAGTGCTGGCATTTTTCAACTCCCTTATCATGCTCATCAGTGCAGCTTTGCTTTCAACGCGGCATCTACCGTTTTCAGTTGCGCCAGATGTGGTAAAGCGAAGTAATACGGCACGGGGCCTACTGATTGGCATCATACTGGGAGCCGTTGGATTTTCGCACTACGGTCTCAGGCTCATTCCTTATGGCGTTCCTGGCGCTATTCCAATAGCGATGGTTTTATTCTGGTTCCTATTCCGTCAGTATCGACGCACGGGTTGGCCACAAATTGAAATGGAATAACATAAAAACAGCCATGCTGTAGTGTAGGCCAGTATCTTTTGATCGTAGATATCCAGAGCCTGCCGATTTATCCCTTCGTAGTATACCTATTGCCGCTTTTCCTAAAGCAATTGAGCTATTGAATTGCTTTAACCCTTGTAACAAGCAGCATAATACATAATCCGAAACAACCGATGATAGCATAAGAATACCGCAAGCTCGTTAAGGAAGAAATATAACCGATTAATGGAGGCCCCAGCAAAAAACCAAAATAACTAACGCCTGAAACCACAGCCAGTGTCATACCAGGAGCCATCGTTTTAGTATTGGCTGCAATCGAATAAACCATCGGCACAATACCTGAAACACCTACACCAATCATCATAAAACCAATCGTAGCAGGCACTAGAAAAGGAAAGAATACCGAAATAAACATCCCAGTTGATATCATTAGGCCACTCATTTGCAACCAGCGCTTACGACCGTATTTTTGAATCATATTATCGCCCAGAAAACGTCCAACAGTCATCATAATCATAAAGGAAGCATAACCCAATATTGCATAGGCTACCGGAGCCTTTACAATTTCCTTAAAATAAACACCACTCCAATCAAACATGGCGCCTTCTGTTGCCATGCTACAAAACCCAATGGCACCCAATTGAACCAGGATTCTCTCAGGCCATGTAAAGCCTTTAGATTTATTGGCTGACTTCTCATCTGGTTTTTGACTCGGGACTAGGTATTTGTGGTTGATGAAGATATGAAGCCAAACCAGGCCTGCAATCATCCAGAAATGTGCATAAGGAACTTGATGTAGGTTAACCATAACCATACCCAATAAGGCACCTCCTAAACCTCCTAAGCTCCATGCCCCATGAAAAGAGGTCATAATGGGTGATCCATACAGTTTTTCAGCCGCTACACCCTGAGTATTTAAGGAAATATTACACATATTCCCTACTACACCAAAAATGAACAAACATAAAGCTAACTGCCAGCCAACCGCTACTAGTCCAATATTTGTCAAAGCCAGGGCGTAAAAAGGGGCCATAACAGTTAATATACGGCGGCTGCCAAAAGCAGTCACTAACCGACCGGAAATGGGCATTGTTACTAGCTGACCTAGCGGCAAGCCCAATAATATGCTGCCAAATTCTGCATCGGTTAGATTTAAATCCAATTTTATCTCTGGTATTCTACTGGCCCAGGACCCAAAACATAACCCCTGAGCAAAATAGAAAAAAGATACTGAAATACGTATTCTGTGCCGGTTTAAGACTTCTTTGTGGTCAACTAAACTTTGTACTGTCATTGAATGTCATTTGAATGTTGACTACAACCTGGCTTAAAAAGCCCTGAAGCAGTTGGTGCCAGTTTGAGTTGCGACATTGTGCCTACTACTCATGTCCATGTTTTGCCGTGTACTGTAATTTACTTAAAGGTGATCCGGCAGATCGTATGGCTCATCTTTAATCTGGACACCTATGAACGCGCTTCTACGCTGGTTCAAGCCAAGAACTGATCGATTCAAAATGGTAATCATTCCAAGGCTTATTTGCCCTGGATAGAAGATTCAGCATTTTACTTAACCACAGCTTGGCCAGCTATTTTCATTTCATACGTTGATTAGATTGTTCGCCACGTTCTCCCTTGCTAGTTATAACTCGAGTAAGCCGCTTGTGGTAAGTTGAATTTCCTTAAAGTGAGGATTTAAACTCTGTGGATTTAGATAGTTATTTTTAACTCGTCAGTTTTTTAAGCACTCGTCTTATATCCTTGGTTTCATGAACAACGAATAGAAAGAAGATGCACCTAATACACAGATACCGGTTAGCCAAGCTGATTCAGCTAAAATTATGTTGAGCAGACAGCCTTAATGAGTTAGACAATAAAGGCATTCTCTTAGATTTATAACGAGTCATTTTACACAATATCCACGTCTGCGCTTCCCCTAAAACACCAACAGCCATCCTCAATATTGAGGATGGCTGTTGGCTAAAAATCTTTTTTATTAATATCGCTTCCCGTTTGAGAAAAGAAGGTAGGCCTTACGCTAGTTGATAACATACGCTTCCGGGCCCATTAGTACGGCTCAGCTCGATGCATCTCTGCACAGCCACCTGCCGCCTATCCACGTCGTCGTCTCCAACAGCCCTTTATACCGGAACA
>JAQBNX010000054.1 GCA_028288385.1 Spirosoma sp. | reverse complement strand
TTTTTCCAGTCACGCATCCGATCCAGCACCATTTCGTACTGCAAATCGTGGATAATCTCTTCAATACGTTTTTGCAAATCAGGATTAAAACTTCCCTCCCACTCGGTTTCCAGAAGGGGAATCATTTGTCCGCCCATTTGCCGGATTCGTTGTTCAACGTGTTCAACTATTTCCTTATCTGCGTCGTCGAGAAGCGAGATGAGCGCTTTCAGTTCGTTGTCTTTCATATTTTACCACGTTGTCGGTTGGCCCCAGGATAAAAACTACTTTTGGAAACCTACTGAATGTACTACTTTTGTCTGGTTCTGTAGGCCGTTATACTAAAGTAACAACAAAAACTTTATATAAAAACAAGTTGACTTCTTCTAATAATTCACCCAGAATTCTGGTAACTGGTGGGGCAGGTTTTATTGGCTCACACACAGTGGTTTCGCTGGCTGAAGCCGGGTTTGAGCCAGTAATCGTCGATAATTTTTCTAATTCACAACGGTCGGCGCTTGAGGGAATCCGGGCTATTTTAGGGCGTGATGTGCCCTTTTATCAGGCCGATTGCAACGACGCAACTGCGATGGAAAACGTTTTCCAGCAGGAGCACATTGCCGGGGTTATTCATTTTGCCGCGCACAAAGCAGTGGGGGAATCGGTAGCTAAACCGCTGATGTATTACCGTAACAACCTCGATTCGCTCATGCTCCTGTTAGAACTGATGCCTAAGTATGGAGTACGTAATCTCGTATTTTCGTCATCCTGCACGGTCTATGGCCAACCCGAGCACTTACCCGTTACTGAGCAGACCCCCCGGCTTCCGGCATTGTCGCCATACGGCAATACCAAGGCCATTAGCGAAGACATTATTCGGGACGTAGTGCAGGCACAGACACCCGTTCGGGCCCTGGCTTTGCGGTATTTTAACCCCATCGGAGCACACCCGTCGGCCGAGATCGGTGAACTGCCGCTGGGTGTTCCGGCCAACCTGGTGCCATTTATTACGCAGACAGCCGTTGGTATTCGCCAAAGTCTAACGATTTATGGGGGCGACTATAACACACCCGATGGCACTTGTGTCCGGGATTATATTCACGTAATGGACCTGGCCGAAGCCCATGTTCAGGCGCTCAAAAAGTTGAACGATGAGACAACCGATGCCACCTACGATGTTATCAACATTGGAACCGGCCGGGGCGAAACCGTGCTGAATATTATTAAAACGTTTGAGAAAGTGTCCGGCATTGCCCTGAATTATGCCATTGGACCACGCCGTCCGGGCGATATCGAACAAGTATATGCCGACGTTACTAAATCTAAAGACGTATTAGGCTGGTCGGCCAGACGTTCATTGGCCGAATCGCTGCGCGATGCATGGCGGTGGGAGCAAAAACTAAACACTAAGGTTGCTGAGTCATAAAAAGTGTTCATACGGTGAGCCGGAGGTCCATTGTATGAACACTGCAATCATGCAACCACTCTATTACTTTACAACTTTAGCACTATGAAACTATTAATTACCGGCGGAGCCGGTTTTATTGGGTCGCACGTTGTTCGGCTGTTCGTTACCAAATACCCCAACTATCAGATTTATAACCTCGATGCACTGACGTATGCTGGCAACCTGGCAAACCTGACCGACATCGAGAACGTGCCAAATTATACGTTTATCAAAGGCGATATTACGGATGCCAAATTCTTAGACGACCTGTTTACAGACATTCCATTCGATGGCGTCATTCACCTGGCGGCTGAGTCTCACGTGGACCGCTCCATTACAGACCCAATGTCGTTTGTAATGACCAACGTTGTAGGCACGGTCAATCTGCTCAATGCGGCTAAAACGGCCTGGGCTGGTGCCTTAGAGGGTAAACGGTTCTACCATGTATCGACGGACGAAGTGTATGGCTCGTTGCATAACCCTGAGGACTTTTTTACGGAAGAGACGCCTTATGATCCACAATCGCCCTATTCGGCTTCCAAAGCGGCTTCTGACCACTTTGTCAGAGCTTATGGCAATACGTATAAATTGCCCGTCGTGATTTCGAACTGTTCGAACAACTACGGCCCGAATCATTTTCCGGAGAAGTTGATCCCGCTGATGATTCATAACATCCAGACCAACAAACCTTTGCCCGTATATGGCAAGGGCGAAAACGTGCGTGACTGGCTTTATGTGGTCGATCACGCTCGCGCCATCGACGCCGTTTTTCATACGGGTAAACTAGGTGAAACGTATAATATTGGTGGTTTCAACGAGTGGAAAAACCTTGACCTGGTCCACCTGCTTTGCTCCATTATGGACCGCAAACTCGGTCGGCCGGAAGGAACTTCGGCGCAACTCATTACTTACGTAACCGATCGTGCCGGACACGATCTCCGCTACGCCATCGACGCTCACAAGATCATGAACGAACTGGGCTGGAAGCCATCACTGCAATTTGAAGAAGGTCTCGAAAAAACGGTCGACTGGTTTCTCAATAACCAAGCCTGGCTGGACAACGTTACGTCGGGTAATTATCAGACCTATTACGAGGGAATGTACGTAAACCGCTGATCATAAGGCATAAAAGTGAACGAGTGACACGGTCGTTATTCGTTCGCTTTGAGTTCGTTTGCCTGTCTCCACAGTCACTTATTACATATGAAAGGAATTATTCTGGCCGGAGGCTCCGGTACTCGTCTGCACCCGCTTACGCTGGCTGTTAGTAAACAACTAATGCCGGTTTATGATAAGCCAATGATTTATTACCCGCTTTCCATACTCATGCTGGCGGGAATTAAAGAGGTTTTAATTATTTCAACTCCGCATGACCTGCCCCACTTCGAGAAACTGCTCGGCGACGGGACACGGCTCGGGTGTCGTTTTACCTATGCCGTGCAGCCTAGTCCCGATGGTCTGGCCCAGGCGTTTGTAATTGGCGAAGAATTCATTGGCAACGACAAGGTGGCACTGGTGCTGGGCGATAACATTTTTTATGGTTCGGGTTTGTCAAAGTTGTTGCAGGCTAACAATGATCCAGATGGTGGTGTAGTATATGCCTATCAGGTTCATGATCCTGAACGATACGGGGTTGTGGAGTTTGATGACGATTTCACGGTTTTGTCCATTGAAGAAAAGCCCGAAAATCCTAAGTCTCACTACGCGGTGCCGGGCTTGTATTTTTATGACAACACTGTGGTGGAGATTGCCAAAAATATAAAGCCATCACCACGGGGTGAGTTTGAGATTACCGACGTTAACCGCGAGTATCTCCGGCGTGGTAAGTTAAAAGTAGGCGTGCTGGATCGGGGAACAGCCTGGCTCGATACGGGAACATTTGAGTCGCTAATTCAGGCGGGTCAGTTTGTTCATGTCATTGAAGAGCGGCAGGGTCTCAAAATTGGCTGTATTGAGGAGATTGCGTACCGAATGAAATTTATTGATGCTGACCAGTTGACAACTATTGCAAAACCTCTGGTGAAGAGTGGTTACGGTGAATACCTGCTGAATTTGCTGAAGTAACCTGTTACCAAGGTCATAACTGTTGCAGTCA
>JAQBNX010000764.1 GCA_028288385.1 Spirosoma sp. | reverse complement strand
GAAAATTTATCCTGCGAACACTGCTTGGTACCCAGGCCGAATTATTTTTTGGTGGTGCTAACATATGTATAGTTGCCAAAGCCGGCAATCCACATCCACTGAAAGCATGAATAACAAGCCTCTACGTATCATTTTTCTGGTCGAGTTTGTACACGAGCAGGGAACCTACTTTCGCTGGCACAATCTGGCCATTGGGTTACAGGCACGGGGGCATTACGTAACCGTTTATGGTGTAGACTGGAACCGGCATTCTACCAGCCGAATTGAATACCGGGACAGAGTTGAGTATCATATTCTCAGTACATTTCGTGGGCTGGGTGTCTTCACACCCTCAACGAATCCATTAAATTTTATACGTCGGCTGGTTGTCAAATACCCTGCCTGCGATATTGTTCAAACCTTTCAGCCTTTCCCTTTTTCAACGTATATAGGATGGTATCTAAAACGTATCGGTAAAGCTAAAGCGTTCTGCTACGATTGGGACGATTTATGGATAAATGGCTTGTACAAAAAACCGCTCCGTCGACTGATCGATATCATTTCGTATCCGCTGGTGCATCACACTGAAAAACGGTTTCCTGCTCGTGCGGATGCTGTTATGGTCTGTTCAGGATATCTACGGGACTTAGCCCAGTCGGCTGGTAGTCGACGAGTTTTTATCGTCCACAACGGGTTCTGGTCTAGCTCACCAATGGATAAACAGCAAGCTAGAACACTGCTTGGCTTGCGGGCCGATTCAGTTTATGCCGGTTTTATGGGTCGAACACTATCTGAATTATCCTGGTGCTTAAAGGCTATGCAATCGCTGCATGAGCAGGATCATGGCCATAGGGTTCGTCTAGCTTTATGTGGAATGCCTGCCGATGCCCTGAATCAACTGCCACCTAACGTGGCCGCCCAAATTGACTACCTGGGTCAGTTATCACCGGCCAATTGTCGCGTGTTTGCATCTGCTATTGATTTAGGTTTGATGCCACTTGAGAACAACGCATTTAATCAAAGTCGATTTCCTATCAAATATGCCGAGTATCAGGCCTCTAGTACACCTGTTCTCTACTCTCAGGTGGGCGAATGCAGCACTATAGACCAGCACTTTGACTGGAATATAACAGCGGGAAATACAGAACAACAATTCATTGACAGGTTTATAAGCACCATGCTCGACGTGCTGGTTACAAGTACATTTTCTTTGGTAAAAGTTGACCGATTAGCTAACTTTTTAAGCTGGGACTTATTGGCTGAACAGTTGGAGACTAATTATAGCAGTCTAGTCATAGACAATTTAGTAGACAAAACGCAGGGTCTTTGTAAACGTATGTCCGTGTAGTTATATGAAGCCGATCTTCTCTGTCATTATTCCTACGTATCATCGCAATGACTTGCTGGCAAAGTGCTTAGCGTGTTTAAAGCCGACAGAGCAAACACTCGACGTCATGCACTACGAAGTCATTGTTACGGATGACGGACACTATTCAACAGCAGAAGAACTAATTCGAATAGAATTCCCATGGGTTTATTGGGTACAAGGACCCAAAAAAGGCCCAGCAGCAAACCGCAACAACGGAGCCAAAGCTGCCCAGGGCGAGTGGCTGGTTTTTACAGATGATGATTGCCTGCCCAAATCAAGTTGGTTAGAAGCTTACTGGCAAATGATAAATCAGGAACGTAGTATAAAGGCGATGGAAGGTAAAATCAGTCCTGATTTCTGGAATGAATTAGCGAAAGATATGTCGGAATGTCCAGTAAATGTAAATGGCGGGTGTTTCTGGTCAGCTAATATATGCTTACAAAAGAACTTGTTTTACAACTTAGGAGGTTTTGATGAACAGTTTTTAATTGCTGCTCAAGAAGATCAGGACTTATATTTAAGAGTCAAAGCTTATACTACTGTGGAATTTGTAGCCAATGCTGAAATTGTGCACCCGGTTCGAATAACATCAATTATGTATAAAATAAAAAATATGTCCAGAGATTTATCTAACTGGATGAAATACGCTTATAAGCATGATTACCTTTATAAAAAGCAAGGAATTATTAGCTTTGGTTTCTCAATACATGCTTCTACAATAAGAAAAGATTTACTCAATAGGATGTACAAAAAAGTGTTACTTAGTAGTTTGTACATCCTATTTGGAATACCTTATGTATTAATAAAAAAATATAGTAAGGATTTAGAATGTTTTCTTGTAAAATTTTAGTTTGTTAATCCTTAACTGTGTCCGTAAACTTAAGCTAGATGCCTTTATCTACAGGTAATCAATTGCCACCTTAAAAGCAGATGAGTATTATAGCCAAATTCGCGAATCAACGGTTACGAAATACACTCTTAATAACCATTGTGGTGGGGTGTTGACACAAAACAAGAATTACTAAAGCTAAATAATTGCTTACTTTTAACCTAATTAAATTGGTGCGTTAGAAGTATCAATCACAAAGTAAAAAGATTTTTTATGAAAAAATTAATTAAAAATATATTTGAAAAATTAGGATTTGATATTGTAAGAATTGACAATGTATATGGGAGAAATCCATATGCAGATATGGTCAGAATTATCAAGGACGATCAGCCAATGATATTTGATGTTGGTGCTAACGTCGGTCAGACCATTATGTTACTTCGTCAATATTTCCCTAAAAGTGTTATTAATTCCTTTGAACCTAACTTAAGTACATTTGAAATTCTTAAGCAAAATGTTGCAAAAATGCATGAAGTTCGAATTTGGAATTATGGATTGGGCTCAGTTCACGGACAAACAACTTTTTTTGAGAACTCCCATTCTGATATGAGTTCATTTCTCAAACTAGATAAAATGGGATGGGGAGATGAAAAAAAATCAATAGCTGAAATTACAACAATTGATCAATTTTGTGCAGAACAAAAAATAAATACTATAGATCTGCTAAAGATTGATACTCAAGGATTTGAACTTGAAATATTGAAAGGAGCTGAAACTATCATATTAAATAATAGAGTTGGCCTTATTTATTTAGAAGTTATTTTTTCGAAAATGTATAAAAATTTACCTTCTTTAGGAGATTTGTATAATTTTCTTACTAAAAGGGGCTATAAACTTGTCTCGATTTATAAGATACATTATCAAGATAATTTAGCAAGTTGGTCAGATCTGCTTTTTGTTCATGAAAGCTACATAAAGTAGGTTTAAATTAATGTAACGGATCCGACGTGATACACCTGCTTAAGAAATACAACAAACATAGAATAAGTATTATTATAATACAATCGAGGAATTTGCTATCCTTAGCCAACAGTCAAATTATGTCGCAAAGATTAGACGACAGTAACCAAATTAATTCTTAAACACGCTTTTAAGAAATCGTAAATGAAGCAACTAATTTTTAAAATATATCGGGTATATGATACCTATTTTCCACTTAATAGGGGAAAATACCTATTAGGCCAAATACTATACTTATTGTTTGGTAACTTTTTGGTCAAATCTGAGACAGGTTTTTATATAGAAGTAATGCCGCACAGTTTGCAGGATAAAATGTGTTTAAACGTATCTTACTCTGATGTTGATAATAAAGTACTTGACGAAGTAGTTAAATTAAAAGAAGGTGAAACATTTGTTGATGTCGGAGCTAATATAGGTTTATATTCATTAATAGCGTCTAGCAAAGTTAAGAACTCTGGTAAAGTATTTGCTGTTGAGCCATCATTCAGGGAATTCAAAAGGTTATTAAGCAGCATTACTAATAATCAAAAAAACAATATTTGCTCCGTAAATTACGCTTTGTCGAATTACGAAGGAACCATAATGCTTAGTGTTAGCGAGGGACATTCAGGTCTTAATAAGATTGTCAACGGAGTAACAGATAGCAATAAAATAATGGTACCTGTCTCAACTTTCGACTCTCTGCTTAAAGGATTGAATGGCAATAAAAACATTGATTTAATAAAAATTGATGTCGAAGGAGCCGAGCTTTTAGTTATACAAGGTATGAGCGGTCATCTGCATCAACATTTAATAAAAAAACTAATTGTTGAAGTAACACCTAAATACTTGTCTGAATATGGGCACAATAAAGAACAATTATATGACACAATGACTGATCATGGATATAAATATAAATTTAAGTGCGATATGTGGCAGTATGACGAAGTGTTTCACTTAGATTGATGCCACTTACCAGCTTATGGAATATAAAATTTTATTTATACATGCAACTATACCCAACTATCTCACGGATAGCCTATTTTACGGCCTGAGACAG
>JAQBNX010000401.1 GCA_028288385.1 Spirosoma sp. | reverse complement strand
CGGACTTGCCGGTGATTCCACAGGGGACAATATGGTCAAAATAACTCAAATCCGTATTCACGTTCAGGGCAAAGCCGTGCATCGTTACCCAACGGCTCGCCTTTACGCCCAGTGCGCAAATTTTGCGGGGAGATACGGCTACCCGGGGGCCAACTTGCTGACGAGAATCGTCTCTGTAGCCGAGCCAGACACCCGTTAATCCTTCAATACGGCCAGCGTCGAGGCCATAATCGGCCAACGTTAGAATAATACTTTCCTCCAGTAACCGCATGTAACGGTGAATATCAGTAAAGAAGTTGTCGAGGTCCAGAATAGGATAACCTACCAACTGACCAGGACCATGGTACGTAATGTCGCCCCCACGGCGGATTTTAAAGAACGTTGCTCCAAATTCATTGGCAAGCCTCTCCTGATCTACCAGCAAATTGTCTAGATGACCACTTGTGCCCAGGGTATACACATGCGGATGCTGGCAAAAGAGCAGGTAGTTGGGAGTAAGTTGCTGCGTGTGCGGGGGAAGGGCTCGGTTGGCGAGTTTTTGATGGACAATTTGGGTAAACAATCGCTCCTGTTCATCCCAGGCTTCCTGATACCCAATCAACCCCAATTCCCTAACCTCTACTTGCTTATTGACGCGGCTATTCATTGCTTTACGGAAAATGCGAAGCTTCCGATTGTCTAATATAACAGTGAAAAGGGCCTATTTCGTTCGTTACGTACCCTCCATTTCACACCAAACCCTTCATGGCCCAGCATAACGAAACCGGTAAACAGGGTGAAGCCGAAGCCGCCCGCTTTTTACAGGAAGCAGGTTATGAAATCATGGCCCGTAACTTCCGCCACCAGCATGCCGAAATAGACCTCGTGGCTAAAAAAGGCACACTACTTGTGTTTGTGGAAGTCAAGACCCGAACCAACCTCAGTTTTGGCAACCCTGAAGAGTTCGTATCCTATGGCAAAGCTAAACTGGTTATGAAAGCCGCCGAACACTACATTTTCACGCATAATTGGCAGTTCGACGTCCGTTTCGATATCGTAGCCGTTTCTATAGCGGGCAGTCAACTGCACGTAAAGCACGTTGAGGATGCGTTTTGCTGAGCACATAAAAGCCGGACACCAGTGTCCGGCTTTTATGTGCTCAGCAAAACGCATTTTAGTCTCATTGACTAACTAGGTGCAGGTAACTATAAGGAAAAAAGAGGAAGGTTCATGGGTACTGTTTTGGGTAGTAAGCGATAAGGTAGACACAATTTAAGACATCTGCTTTGGATTAATGATAAACGCTGGTTTTGGTATTTGAACGGTTATAGGAGGTAGTGAACAAGGGAGTTGGACCCGTCAATTAACGATTTTTTAACGCATCTTTTTGTCCTTTTTTGCGTTTATTATTAGCATACTAATGATTATCCAACAAACTCTCTATGAACGTAGTACAATCTTTTTGGCGATCAGGCCTGGTTCTAATGGCTTCTGGCGCCTTTCTAATTACCTCCTGCCGTAAAGCAGACGATATAGCTCCGGCTGCCCCAGCAGTAATCTCAACAACCGCTGTTACAGGGCCCGTTACAGATAAAGAAGTAAACAACTGGATTCTGGAGAACATGAAGTTTTGGTACTACTGGAACGATAAAATTCCGGCTGCGCCCGATATGTCTCAGAAGCCGGATATGTTCTTCGATTCCATTCTTAATAAGTTTGACGCAACTACCAACCCCACCGGTGATCGGTTTTCCTGGATTCAGGCAAGCGCCGACGAACTTAAGGCTAGCCTGAGTGGTGAAGAAACGACAACCGGCATGGAGTTCAAGCTATTTTTGCGAGAAGCTAATTCGTCGGACATTATAGCTAAAGTACTGTATGTTCAACCCAACTCACCCGCTTCCAAAGCAGGTGTGAAACGGGGAGACATTATTAGCGCTGTAAACGGGACCAAACTGACAACCGCCAATTATACAGACCTGGTGTTTGGTGAAGGAAACACTAAAACGTACGGGTTTGCTACCATCGAGAACAACAAGATTGTCGATACGAACGTATCGAAGTCGATTACGGCGGTGGTGTATCAGGCCAATCCAGTTTACCTGGATTCGGTTTATACAATCCAGGGCAAAAAAATAGGCTATTTGGTTTATAACCAGTTTGTACCTGGTCCAAACAACTCAAACTCGGCGGCCTATGATCAGCAATTGCGGACCGTATTTGGAAAATTCAAGGCACAAGGTATTTCAGAACTCGTTCTTGACCTGCGCTATAATCCAGGTGGATACGTATCATCATCTACCGTGCTGGCCAGCCTGATAGGCAGGGGCGTCAACAGTTCCAAACTGTTTTATAAAAAGGAGTATAACAAGACGCTTACGCCCGAGTACCAGGCGTATGACAAAACGAACAGAACGGATTCGTTCAATGGTTTCTTCTCCAACGAAGCCAACAACGTTGGGGGTAATCTCCAGCGGCTATTCGTGCTAACGACCTCCGGTTCAGCTTCGGCCAGTGAATTGCTTATTAATGGACTGCGTCCCTACATGGAAGTTGTTACACTGGGTACTACTTCCTATGGCAAGAACGTTGGGTCGATTACCATAACTGACGACAAAGGACGGATTAAATGGGGAATGCAGCCGATTGTGTCTAAAACCTTCAACACGCTAAACCAGTCTGACTACAGCACCGGTTTTGTTCCAAAGGTGGAGGTAAAAGAATTTACCAATGTGGTATGGAAACCCCTGGGCGACATCAGCGATGCCTTACTGAACGAAGCTGTCTTCCAGATTACGGGTGGCCGAACGGCCAGGGTAGCTGCCCGCACGGGTGTTGAAACGCCCTCGGTTGGTTCCACTATTGAGCGTAAGGCCGGTGGAAGCAACATGTTTTTTGCCGATAAGTTACTGGCTCTGCCATAATACAAATGCATAATTTTCATGTCAAAGCAGCCTTATAAGGCTGCTTTGATGTTATAAAGCATAACTTTAGCTGTAGCAAGCCTTCCATACGATGTACGAGAAAAATATAGGCACGAAGCAGAAAGCGCTACGTATCAACCTGGACCGTAAGATCTACGGGTCATTTGCCGAAATTGGCGCCGGGCAGGAAACGGCCGCTATGTTTTTCAAGGCGGGTGGTTCTTCAGGCACGATTGCCAAAACCATTTCGGCCTATGATATGACATTCAGCGACGCTATCTATGGCGTTGAGGAAAGCGGGCGCTACGTTGTGGAGTCACGGTTGGTAAAGATGCTTAATAGAGAGTATAGCTTGCTGGATAAACGCCTGGCCGAAAAGCGTGGTCCGGATACAACATTTTTTGCTTTTGCCAATACAGTTGTTGCACTCAATTACCAGAAAACAAATGATGCTCACGGCTGGATCGGCTGCCGATTTCAGCTTAATCCACAAGCTGGGTACAACGACGTGATCATTCACGTCCGGATGCTCGACAACGAGAACGTCTTGCAGCAACAGGCGTTGGGCGTTATTGGCGTCAACCTGATTTATGGCTGTTATTATTATGCCAAATCTCCCGAAACGCTGGTCTTATCCCTCATGGATGACTTGGCCCCGGAGCGCATTCAGATCGATATGATCCGGTTTAACGGCCCTGATTTTGCGGATGTTGATAACCGGCTGATGACTCTGCACTTGGTTAAAAACAGTTTCACCGATGCGGCTTTGTTCGGACCGGACGGGCAGGTGCTGCAGCCATCGGAAGCGCTCTATAAAAAGCATATTCTGGTCATGCGCGGGCGGCTGCGCCCCGTTACGAACGTGCAGATGGATATGATTGAAAATGGGGTAAAGCAGTTTAAAGACGAACCCGATGTCGATGCCGACCGCGTAATATCGATGGCTGAGTTAACCCTTCATAACCTGAAAGCCAACGATCAGGGCATTGATGAAAAGGACTTTCTGGACCGGGTAGATATCCTGTGCTCGATGGGTCAGACAGTTATGATTTCCAACTATTTAGAATATTATAAACTGGTGGCCTATCTGGCCAGACTAACCCGGCTGAAGATTGGTTTGGTCGTAGGCATTCCTAACCTGGAATATATTTTTGAGGAAGACCATTACGAATTTCTGCCCGGCGGCATTCTCGAATCGTTCGCTACGTTGTTTAGCCGCAAAGTGAAACTGTTTGTTTATCCCACACTGAAGGACGGTTCGATCTATACCTGCAATGAGTTTAAGCTCCCGCCGACGCTGGAACCGCTGTTTCAGTACCTGGTCAGGAATGATAAGATTGAAGATATCACGGATTTCAACGAGCAAAACCTGCATATTTCAACGGATAATGTCCTGACCATGATTCAGGAAGGGCAGGATGGCTGGGAGCAGATGGTGCCTGCTATTGTTGCGGCCCGCATTAAAGATCATTGTTTGTTTGGATACCCCTGCGATGTCGAGTACGTGCCAATCGGCCAGCAGGTGCGACAGAAACAGGAAGAGCAGATTGCAAACAGTCTGTAGCGCAGATTGATCAAAAACCAAAAGCGGGGTGGATTACTACGTGCCTACAGGTAACGTAGTAATCCACCCCGCTTTTGGTTTTTGATTATTTAAATGCCTGTTCAGTTTGTGCCCGCATCTGACGGGTCATAATAATAATCAGGACGCCGAGCAGAATGGGGAAAATACCAATAAAGCCCATCGAATCATCGAAGCCTGCCGGACGAAGTAGCAGAGTAAACGTTAGCCCACCTGCTACCAGCACATTGGCAAAGTGAACAAAACTGGTGCTGCTGGTGCCGCTCGCTCCCCGTGCTGCCATAAAGGAATACATGGCCTGAACGGCTTGCAGAAATGCGTACATCATGGCCCAAAAGCCTAGTACATCTACAAATCCTTTGATGGTACCGTTAGAGAAAATAAAGATGGCGACTCCAAAAACTACGTCGGCGATGCCGTGCAGAATCCCCCAGATGTTATTTTTTTCGGCCTGCTGATTGGTGAAGGAGAAGATTAGTTGGCAGACCCCGGCAATAACAGCCATTGCACCAATGATATGACCCGACTGTTCTGAGTAGGAACTGGCAAAAGCAAACATGGTGCCTCCAATCAGAATGTATAGCACGCCACGGGCAATCAACAGCCACCAGCGTTGAGTTGTAGGATTAGTCTGTTCCATTGTGTTGAGTATCGAATTGATTGATACGCCATACAACCCGGGGTTAATGATGATTGTTCGTTGGAAAAAGCGAACAGGATAAACCGGTTTAAGTGTATCTCCAATCTGACCAGTAAAGGAGAGGAAGCACACAAAAACGCAGTAACTAAACCTAAAATCAATCGGTC
>JAQBNX010000778.1 GCA_028288385.1 Spirosoma sp. | reverse complement strand
CGCGCCGTTGGTCGCCCCGCTGCTGGCCATCCCAACGGACTCTGTACTCTGGAAACTGGCTCTCTTCTTTGCTAAAGCAGGCGCTTTTGTGTTTGGTAGCGGATTAGCTATTGTGCCCTTTCTCTATGGGGGCGTTGTGAAAGAGTACGGCTGGTTAACGGAACAGCAATTTTTGGATGCGGTGGCGGTGGCCATGATTACGCCTGGACCTGTTGTGATCACCGTGGCGTTTATCGGCTATTTAGTAGCGGGGTTTGGCGGGGCCTGCGTCGCAGCCTTAGCCACCTTTTTACCCTGTTACGTCTTGACCGTTTTACCCGCCCCATACTTCAAACGCTGGGGCAAACACCCAGGCGTAAAAGCATTTGTCGATGGTATTACGGTAGCCGCTATTGGGGCCATTGCGGGGGCCGTGGTTGTACTGGCGCGTCGACAACTGGTCGATGCACCAGCCGTATTAATAGCGCTAACGGCAGTCGGGTTATTGTACCGATTCAAGAAACTGCCCGAACTAGGTATAATCGGGGGAGCGGCTGCGATAGGCTTGTTACTGCGCTATGTTGGTTAGGAAATCTGTTAACCAGTTCAGTTTTAGTTTTTTTCAAGTGATTTTCCTCACAATGATCCTATCAAAATGCTGTGTTCAAACTTAACTGATGAGGCTTTCAGGCTACGTAATTATTTCGCTACAGTCGATTAAAAAGGGAATAGAAACCCAGTTTCACTCCCCATCTACATTCTGGCTGGTCCCAACTGGAATCGGACGTTTAAGTGAACAGTGGCTGGATAGGAGGGAAGTGGCCTAAATTCGCCTTTTTTGTGTCTAATAAAACCGTTCAGTTTATTAGTTCAGCTTTTTTAGACGAGTCGTTCATTAAAACCCTTCAATAAATGAATGTTTCGTCGTACCAACTGAGCATTCCTAGCAAAAATTGTAGACCAGAAACCGTTCACCAATAAGTTGCCTTTTCTGAACACTAACTATGAAAAGTACAAACTATTGAAAAGTGTGAGAGGGTATTTACTCTAATATGGTTAACAGTAAAATACTATTTTTTTAATCAAACTTTAGTCTCTTGAAACGGCCGAAGCGTCTTACACCGGCACGGTTCGTCGTTGCCTCGGGATGCCATTATTGATACTTACCCAATAATAGTCGCGGAAAGAAGGGCTGGTCTTCAACGGGCATCCTTAAACTGATCCAATGTATAGTAGGTCAATCGGTAGCTTAAACCCTTTGCTTTACCTAATTTCTTCCAATCGACCGTCGTAAAAAGACCCGCGGGTGGCTAGACCGTTACGCCCCGCGCCGACGGAACGACCGCGGAGCCAATGCGGCCTGCCTGAATGATCCCATAGGTACCAGAAAGGCATCATTGGTACAGGGAGGAAGAGCTTAAAACCTGCCACCAATTGGCTGTCTCCTTATTAGGTAAACGTGCTGTTTTAGGGAATATTGTTAGAATAGACGCTTAGTCAATTAATTGACTTACAGATAGTTAATTAAAAGCTACCTGCATTATATTCGCAGCCCGGTCAATCGCCTACTGTCTTTTTACTTAACTAAAAAGCTAGCCATTTCCATCTTCTGAGGGGGTAATGATTGACCTGTACCTACGGTTTATTCTTTAAACATAGCAAATGAGTAGCGCAACAGAACAGCAAGAAAGAGAATTCCTGGCTGAGGTCAGGGAAAAACTTACCCTGGCCATCAGGCGTATCGACGACGCTGTAAAGCAGTTTTCCAACGAGCTCAGAGAGAAAAAGCAATATATTCATGAACACCAGTCAGGCATGGATGAAGCCGATATGGTGGCTGCGGGCCAATCCATTAACCGGATGGCATTTACAGGTGAAGCAGCCGTAGCCAGAAAACATAAGCTGATCAAGCTTGGTCAATCCCCTTACTTTGGCCGTATTGATTTCATCACCGGGGATAGTGAGCGGTCGATGGTGTACATTGGCATCTACTCTTACACCAACCCGGGGGAGCGGATGAATTTAATCTATGATTGGCGAGCGCCGATCTCCTCGTTGTTCTATGACTTTGAGCTGGGCGAAGCGTCCTACCCAACCCCTTCTGGAAGCATTCATGGCAACATCGCCTTGAAACGTCAATATAAAATAAGTGACGGCCAGCTTGAGTTCATGATCGAAAATGAGGTGAACATTCATGACGATATTCTTCAAAAAGAGCTTGCCAACTCATCAGATGACAAGATGAAGAACATTGTCGCTACTATTCAACGAGATCAGAATGCAGTAATCCGAAACGAAACGGCTTCGGTGATGATCATTCAGGGAGTGGCCGGCTCGGGTAAAACATCTATTGCCTTACATCGAATTGCCTTCTTGTTATACCGCTTCAGAGATAGCATCGCGGCAAAAGACATTCTCATTATTTCGCCCAACAAGGTATTTGCTGATTACATTTCCAACGTCTTACCCGAGCTGGGGGAAGAACACATCCCCGAGAAGGGCATGGACGAACTAGCCCATGACTTACTGGAAAAAAAATACAAGTTCCAGACGTTCTTCGAGCAGGTGTCCACGTTGCTGGATGGAAAAGACGAGGCTTTCATCGAACGCATCCGCTTCAAATCCTCGGTTGACTTTCTCAGCAAGCTGAATCAATACCTGATTTATATTGAGAATAACTACTTCAGGGTTAGTCAGCTCCAGGTTGGCCAAACCAAAGTCCCTGCCTCGTTTATTGGGGAGAAGTTCATGGCCTACCACCGTGTTCCTATCTTAAAACGATTTGCGCTGGTGGTAAAAGACGTTCAGGTGTATGTGCGCGTTA
>JAQBNX010000378.1 GCA_028288385.1 Spirosoma sp. | reverse complement strand
CATTGACGATGGCCGGTAGCGTACTTAATAAGCCTTCTGGTTCAAAGGCAACACCTTCGCCGTGGTACAAATGTGACTCGCCAAACAGAAACAGGTCGAGTTGCGAACCGGCATTTCCTGCTAAACTAAACGGATCAGCAGTATTGCCCCAGCCGAGCAGAATAAGCCAGTAGCCCACTAGAAAAACGATACTCAACAGGATGACGGTTCGGAAGGAGAAGAAATAGACCAGCAGCGACGCGATCCCATAACACACGGCGATTCGCTGAAGAACGCCCCATATCCGGGTTTCGCTTATGGGAAAGCTCGTCACATCGCCCGATTTGGTAAGCCGAAAAAATGGGAACCAATACATCAGGTAGCCTAGCAGAAAAATCAACGCTGTTCGTTTGGCAATTTTGGCGAGTACCGCCGAGGTGCCAATTGAACTGTACTTTTTCATGGCAAAGCTCATGGCATTACCCACCGCGAACAGAAAAGACGGAAACACCAGATCGGTAGGCGTGAACCCATGCCAGTCGGCATGTAGCAAAGGAGCAAAGGGTGTGGCGCCACTGCCCGGCGTATTGACGATGATCATAAAACAAATCGTCAGCCCCCGGAATACATCCAGCGATAAAAAGCGGGTATTGGTATCGATCATGGTTAGGCGATTAAACGGTTTCACGCAAACGCTCTCGAATTTAAATCCATGAGCGTTTGCGTGAATAAGAATTTACTGACGGATAGTAACCGTTTGTCCGGCCCTACCTGCGGCATTGAACGCTTTAAATTTAGTGGTGCCGGTGCTGGCAACAGGTTCAGTGTAGATTGGGCTTTGGGCAGTGGGTTCGGTTCCATCCGTGGTGTATCGGATGGTTAGACCGGGAAACTGTACGTTAGCGGCCACCTTTCCATTGATAACTTTTGCGCCAACAGCGGGTATACGGTACTCGTAGCCGCCAGCATAAACGTCCAGGCGAGGAAGCTCCCGTTTGCCCACCGTATTAATAAATTCAGACCAGGCCTGGTCGTACAACTGCTCACTTTTGGCCTCGTCTTTTTCTATTGCCCAGGTCGGATCTTTTGCCCACGCCCGTTCCGCCACGGCTAACAACTTAGGGAACATTTTATACTCAAACTGCTGGGGTGACCGGTTCGTTTCTGACCAAAGGGGAGCCTCTATGCCAACAATATTTGCTTTCCCTTTTTCTGTTAACGCTTCCCGGCTTTTAATCATCGAGGGGTTAATACGGTTGCCGGTCCTATCATCTTTCAAATTCCGAAGGTAGTCGTACGGAATGAAATAAAAGGGTTTGTCAACGTCTACGTAGCCGCCCCAGTATTGACCGGGTTCCTCCGATGAGGTGTTGTATGCCAGGTCTAAATATAAGTGGGTAACGCCGGTCAGAATCACTTTGTAGCCTGCATTGGCCATGCGGTAGGCCAGGTCTTCTGCTCCTGAACCCGGACTGTTTTTCCAGACATTGACCCGGAAATTTTCGGAGGCAAACTGCTGATTGGGTACCCACTTGACCCGGCCATTTTCCTTTACTTTCTTCAACCCGATTTCTTCCCAGCCAGAGAGAAATAACTTGCGTGATTTAAGCAGTTGATTAACCTTCCCGAAGTAATAATACCATAAGTCGTCGGTGTTTTTTACCGCCTGATTTTTGGCGATTAGCTTCTGCACCGATGGCGACTTTTCCCAAACGCCTTCCGGCACTTCGTCACCCCCAAAATGAATCGTTTGCAACGGTGCGCCCGCTTCCTGGTACATGCTCCGTAAATCATCGACCACTCGTTCCAAAAAGGCATAGGTCGATGGTAGTGATACGTCCATTACGTTGTCGTCCCACCCCTGCACGGACCGATAAACCGATTTATCACCTAAATCATGGAGCAGATACCGCTCCGCTTCGGCTTTATTTCCCGCCTTCATCAAGCGCTGGTACCGGGCATCCATGGCTTTTATGGCGGCTCTGGCATGCCCGGGTGTTTCAATCTCCGGGATCACCATAATGTGTCGGTCATTGGCATACTTCAGGATTTCGACAAAATCGGCCTTGCTATAAAAGCCGGTGCCCGACGTATTTGACAAATCGGGGCCAGAGCCATAAGAAGGGTTGAGTCCCTTTGTAGGATCGGTTGTATGGGATCGCTTAGCTCCTACGGTTGTCAATTCGGGTAAGGAGGGTATCTCCAGGCGCCAGCCTTCATCTTCACTGAAGTGAAAATGAAACGTATTGAGCTTGTACAAGGCCATGGCGTCCAGCACTTTTAAGACTTCGGATTTAGGCTGGAAATTGCGGGCCATATCCATCATGAAAGCGCGGTACGGAAAGCGGGGGGCATCCTGTACGTCCACACCCGGCAGGCTAATCGGACCAGCATTCCCCTTTAAGGCTGCCGCCGGAAGCATGGTTTGCAGCGACTGAACACCATAAAAAATACCCGCACCAGATGATGCCGCTACAGTGATTCCATCTGAACCGACACGTAATGAATAACCTTCGGCCGGCACGGACGGGTCTTTGCGGAACGTAATGGCTTTTGCACGACCCTGGACCTGAATGGCAGGCTTTGTTCCGACTACCGTCTTTAGGCTATTGGCTAAAAATTCTGCTTCCCGGCTAAATTCTTTATCCGCTACGATTACTACCTGGTTATCCAACACAAAAGGACTTCCTTTCTCTGAATACGTAACGGGCGCTGGAAAAATCCTGGCGAGTTTATCGTCTGGTATTGCCTTTATTTTCTGGTTCTGGTCAAAAGTTTTCTCGGCCAGACTCTGATCCGACTTCTCGAAAACAGTACCTGACTTTATAGTGACCTCAACAGGAAAGGCTTGCTCAGGATTTTTGTCCAGCACTAAATAAAATCCAGCCGGAAAATCTGTTTTATTACGGGTCCTACCCGCCGAAACCTCGATAGTCGTTGATTGTCCGGGGGCCAGTTTGGCAAAGGCCGGGCCCGGGCTTATGTAGTGCAAATCGCCATTGAACAGCTTTACCTGGGCCACCGAAGAGTCCAGACTGCGCGGGTGTCCACCATTGAAAAATAGTTTCCAGCCCGAAGCAGGCAGGTCCTCACTGCCGGTGTTCGTTAGCGTTAATATGGACCGAGAACGCCCCTGGTTCTGGTAATTATTGTCGGCCAGTTCCAGCGTGACTTTTAGTGGTTTTGATGAAGCGGTTAAACCGGATGGTTCCCTTGTCTGGGAGTGTGAGCAGTTGATGAAGAACGGTAGCCCAAAAAAGAATAATCCTAAAAAATACTTTCTCATTTTGTAAGATAAGGTAATAAAGAGAAGCCCGAATATACAGCATGGGGGTAGAGCGATGCCATAGCGTAAACGCTGATATGGCATCGCTCTACCCCAGTAAAAACTTATTGATCTACAAAAGCCCTTTTCTGAGTTCTTTTACAGCGTGATCGGCCGCCCGGGCCGTAATCGCCATAAAGGTGAGGGATGGGTTTTGGGTGGATGTCGATGTCATGCAGGCACCATCCGTAACGAAGACGTTCTTGCAGGCATGCAACTGGTTCCACTTATTGAGCAGCGACGTCTTGGGGTCCTTGCCCATACGTACCCCGCCCATCTCGTGAATATCAAGACCCGGCGCTTTATTGGGGTTATCGTGGGTCTGGATGTTTTTGAAGCCCGATACGGTCAGCATTTCGGTCATTTGCTCATGAAAATCACGAATCATCTTTTCGTCGTTATCATCATACGCCACCGAAATTTTTAGCTGAGGAATACCCCAGGCATCGGTTTGGGTTGAGTCCAGTGCTACGTAGTTGCTTTCTTTCGGTATCGTTTCGCCCATCATGTGCGAATTCACCCGCCAGTTACCAAGCTTAGGCGCCATCATGCTCGCTTTGAGGTCTGCGCCCATTGCCGACGTATCGACGCTGGTCATACGGCTGGAACCAAAACCCGCTGCGTAACCGCGAAGAAAGTCGGTTTCCTGCTTAAACACATTCCGGAAACGTGGTATATAGCTGCTGTTAGGACGGATACCTTCCGTGGTCGTGTCCTGAAATCCTTCGTGCTCGGCCGAAATGCCCGTACGGAAATTATGGAACGCTACGTATTTGCCCAACAGGCCGTTGTCATTCCCTAACCCGTTCGGGAAACGGTTCGATTTAGAATTTAACAGGACCAGGTTCGTATTCAGGCAGGCAGCATTGACGAAGATGATTTTGGCGTAATACTCCGTCATCTCCTTCGTATGGGCATCAATCACCCGCACACCCGTTGCCTTACCCTTTTTCTCGTCAAAAATTATCGAATGTACCACCGAGTCGGGTCGGAGGGTCATTTTGCCGGTTTTAGCAGCCCAGGGCAACGTAGAGGAGTTACTGCTGAAATAGCCACCGTATGGGCAGCCCCGCTGGCAAATGGAGCGGTTCTGACACTGGCCACGACCCTGCTGATAGTGAATGGGCTGCGGCTTGGTCAGGTGAGCGCAGCGACCGATAATGATGGGTCGCGAACCGTTATAATGCTTAGCCATTTGCTCGGTGAAGTGCTTTTCCACACATGACTGCTCGTGCGGAGGCAGAAACTCACCATCAGGCAAAGCTGCCAAACCATCTTTGTTGCCCGATATACCGGCAAACCGCTCTACATAGCTGTACCAGGGTGCTATATCAGCATAGCGGATTGGCCAGTCTACGGCAAAACCATCCCGGGCGGGACCATCGAAATCATATTCTGACCAGCGTTGGGTGCCCCTTGCCCACATGAGCGACTTGCCACCCACCTGATAGCCCCGAATCCAGTCAAATGGTTTTTCCTGCACGTAGGGGTGTTCGGCATCTTTTACGAAAAAATGACTGGCATCCTCCCGGTTGGCGTAGCATCGGCTGGCAATCGGGTTTGCGTCTGTGTATTCTTTAGAAAGCTGCCCCGCGTGCTTGAACTCCCAGGGCTGCATCATCGTGGTTGGGTAATCAGTAATGTGTCTAACGTCGCGGCCCCGCTCCAAGACGAGGGTACGTAGTCCTTTACCGGTTAACTCTTTGGCTGCCCAGCCACCGCTGATACCCGAACCCACCACGATGCCGTCGAAGGTGCGGTCTT
>JAQBNX010000355.1 GCA_028288385.1 Spirosoma sp. | reverse complement strand
AAAAAAGCAAAGACTTACAGCCTCGCCGACCTTAAAAAGAAATTCAAACCCTATACGTATCAGCTAACGCTCGAATGTGCAGGCAATGGTCGGTCGGGTTACGTTCCAAAAACGGCGGGTAACCAGTGGACCGAGGGGGGTGTTGGCTGTGCCGAGTGGACGGGGGTTCGATTAAAGGATATACTGGCCGATGTGGGCCTGAATAATGACGCCGTTTACATCGGTTATTACGGTAAAGACCTGCACCTGAGTCAGGACCCGACGAAACCCGTAATTTCAAGGGGCGTGCCCATGCGCAAAGCCCTGGAAGGCGAAACCCTGGTGGCGTGGGCCATGAACGGACAACCGATTCCGCTGGTGCATGGTGCGCCACTGAGACTGGTGGTGGGTGGCTGGCCCGCATCGGTATCGGGCAAGTGGCTGCATACCATATCTGTACGTAATAAAATTCACGATGGTGCCAAAATGACGGGTAAGAGTTATAAACTCCCAATTAACCCCTTAGAGCCGGGTAATGACCCACCAGAAGACCAGTTCAGCATCATTGAATCCATGCCGGTTAAGTCGGTTATTACGTTTCCGCAAACGGGTGTAATGATGCCGGCTGGTCAACCGAGGGCCCTGCGAGGCCATGCATGGGCAGGCGACCGGACCGTTCGCGACCTGTCCGTATCCATCGACTTTGGGGCAACCTGGCAAAAAGCAGACCTAAAACCACCTAAAAACCGACTGGCCTGGCAACATTGGTCAGCCACCATACCCTTCCCTCGTCCTGGTTACTACGAGGTATGGGCCCGGGCCACCGACGACGCAGGCGTGGCGCAGCCAATGGTTATGCCGCAGTGGAATCCTGAAGGATATTGCAACAATTCGTGCCACCGGATTGCGGTGAAAATTGCTTAACAGAGAGAACAATACAATGAGCGGAAGAACACAGCGTTTAGTGGGTATTGCAGCATTCATTCTGTTTTGGTCGGCCGCAATCGATCCCTTTCTATCTTCTGTTGAAGGCGGGACTGAACGCATACCCAGGCCCTCAACTGGAACAGCCTTTTCTGACTCCGTGAAAACCGATCCCGATACCGGCCTGGCCATCGACGATCAACTGATGCTGGTGAAAGGTCAATGTACGGCCTGCCATTCCAGCAAGCTGATCCTGCAAAGCCACTTTTCGCGCGATAAGTGGATTGAGCGCATCCGATGGATGCAACGAACCCAGAAGTTATGGGATCTGGGCGAATCGGAACCGGCCATACTGGCTTACCTGACCAAACACTACGGTCCGGCCGACGGTGCGTTTGACGGCCGCCGGGAGCCCCTGAAGAAGGTGAAATGGCATAAACCAGGCAACTAATCTCAGCATCACGGACCCACTCGCTTCTTGTTATCGGATTAGTCCAGCCAACGTATGTCAGCAACCAACTTTTACCAGACGTTTTACCAGTCGGAGCAGCTTTTCAGGTTAGACAATGACCCATGGACCCTAACGAATCAAGGAACCAATACGGATACTAGCGTTAAAGAAATTGTGACGACGGACGTTACGGCCCGGAAAGACGCTGATTTTCTAACTCAACTGGACCGTCTGTCAACAACTGCTGAATTGATTTCGCCCGTGGATACACCTGTTGTGGTGCAGATTGACATTGAAACCGATACAGCCCTACCGGCGCCTGCTTTACTAGTTACCCCGGAACCCCTGCCCCAACCCGCTCCCCGGCCAACAACCCCATCTATTCTGCCCCCTATTCAGCAGCATGCGCGGCTGCCAGAACTAAACCATAAAGTTTTGTTGCTGGCCGATGAAGAATTAGATCCGAGCAACCTGCTATTCCTAGAAAAAATCCTGAAAGCGGTCAATCTGAATGTTAATGGGGTTGACCTACTGAACCTGCGTGGCGCGCAGAATATGGATTTCGGCGAATTGGTGAAAGGCAAATACATTAACCACTTCATTACATTTGGCGTCCCCTTTGAGCGGATCAACCTCGACATTATGATGGACCGCTACGCGCCGGTACGTTTTGAGGGTATAACTTTTCTGATGGCCGACTCCCTGCCCACAATTGAGGCCGATCAAAATCTAAAGAAACGGCTTTGGGCTGCACTACAACGCGTATTTTTACAGCGCTACGCTTAATTTTGGCGCTTACGTGTGAATGCCATAGCCATTCCTTCCTCACCTAAAACACCATTCTAACCAGTATGGGCGAATCGCACCGGCGCACGGCTCCCAACGGCTCTATTGTGCCTTCTGAAACGGGCCATGCGCAGCCCGACCACCCGCGGCCCGGCCTGCGCAAGGTTATTTCGACCATGCAACTCTGGGCCATTGCGGTGGGCATGGTGATATCGGGAGAGTATTTTGGCTGGAATTACGGCTGGGCCGTGGCGGGTACCATTGGATTCCTGATTGCCACCCTCCTCGTAACGGTCCTTTATCTCACCTTTATTTTCAGTTATACAGAACTGACTGCGGCCATTCCTGATGCAGGCGGGCCTTTTGCCTACGCCCTTCGGGCATTTGGGCCAACTGGCGGCTTTCTGGCTGGATTTGCTACGTTGGTCGACTTTTTGATGGCTCCTCCCGCCATTGCTGCTGCGCTGGGCGCCTATGCCCACTTTTTAAATCCGTCTCTGTCAGTGCTGGGCGTTGCCGTTGCCTCCTACGTTGTATTTATCAGCATAAACATTCTGGGCATTAAGGAATCGGCCAACTTTTCGGTCATCGTAACAGTGCTCTCGGTGGTTGAGCTACTAATATTCATGGCCATGGTAGCCCCTTCCTATAAAACCGAAAACGTACTGGCGCATAATGAGTCATTTGGCATCGGCGGTTTTTTTGCGGCCTTACCCTTCGCCATCTGGTTTTACCTGGCCATTGAGGGCGTAGCGATGGTAGCCGAAGAAGTCAGGGAACCGAAGAAAACCATTCCGCGCGGCTATCTGCTCAGCATTGGCACATTGGTTGTTCTGGCCATTGGCACCATGCTTCTATGCGCGGGTGCGGGCGACTGGCGGCAATTAAGTCGAATCGATTATCCCCTGCCCGAAACGCTGGTTATGGTATTTGGTCGGGAGAGTTCATGGGCGGGTTTATTTGCCGGGCTTGGATTATTTGGGCTGATTGCTTCGTTTCATGCCAACACCCTCGGCTACTCACGGCAATTGTTTGCGCTGGCCAGAGCGGGTTACCTTCCCGCTTTCCTGGCGGCTGTAAACCCCCGTTTTCAAACCCCACACTGGTCGCTGATCGTTGGTGGGCTGGTTGGGCTGGCAGCTTTGTTTTCGGGCACTACGGGTGAAATCATTACGCTCTCGGTTATTGGAGCACTGGTTATGTACATCATCAGCTTACTGAGTCTGTTGCGATTGCGCCGGACCGAGCCAAATTTGTTACGTCCTTACCTCACTCCGCTTTACCCGGTCGTACCAGTCATCGCGCTTACGTTGTCTATCATCTGTTTGTTGGCTATTATTTATTACAATCAGCTACTTTCGGGCATCTTTTGCGGTCTCTTAGGCGTCTCCTGGATAATGTACCGAAAGTTTGTGCCCCGATACACGGAGCAGGCAACGACCTCTACGGCTGATTAACCAGCTTACGTTTCTTTGATCGTGCTAATTCCCTCAATCGCATTCACTGTTGCGTGTTCACTT
>JAQBNX010000802.1 GCA_028288385.1 Spirosoma sp. | reverse complement strand
AAATGCCCTTGCAGGCGGGCGGGCCATACGTTTTTAAATGTCTCGATGGCGCCGATCGCCTGGGCATGATGCTTCGGCCGGGCCGAAATCTTGCGGTAGCCGATGGCGCGCAGCTCGCGGCTCAGCGTCTGCATCGAAACCGAGACGCGGAACTCCTCCCATAGCCACTGACCAAGATCGCACAGCCGTCAGCGTACCACGCCATGCATCGCCGGGACCGGGCCGCAGTGGATCTGTGCGGCCAGCGCCTGGCGGTGCTCCGCGGTCAGCAGCGGCGTCGGGCCGGACGCCTTGCGGTCGATCAATCCATCCGGCCCCTCAGCGTTGAACCGAACAACCCAGTCCCTCACCATCTGCGGCGTGACATGGCCCAGCCGCGACGCCTCCGACCGCGTGCGGCCGTCATAAATCGCCGCCAACGCCAGCAGGCGACGGGCCTGGGCGACGGACCTGCTCCACCGCGCCAAGCGGCGAAGATCGGTGGCGCTGAAGTCGGAACGAAGGGTTATGGCGCGCGGCATGGTGAGCCTCCAAGGCTTACCAGCTTGAATCATATCCCGGCCGCGTCGGAGAAGCCCCAGCGTGAGTCATAGGCCGCAGGATCTGGTATCACACATCGTCATCAGGAAAGACGCTGGCCAAAGATCACTCTCGTGGTGATTTCCTGAACAGCTTTTCTTGCAGAGCCAAGTCACTCACCCCCTTCCAGGACCATCCGGACCCGCCGCACGAGGATGTCGAGTTCGAACGGCTTGTCGATCATGTCGATCCCTGGCGGCAGCGACGTCCCCGCGTAGCCGCTGATGAACAGCACGGGCAGCCCCGGAACCTCTTCGCGTGCCGCCTCGGCCAGTTGCCGCCCGTTCATGCCGTTCGGCAGCCCGACGTCGGTGACCAACAGGTTCGGGCGGGTGGTGCCCAGGATGCGCATTGCTTCAGGCCCGTCTCGCGCCTCCAGCACCGTATAGCCCAGCTCGCGCAGCCGGTCGGTCGCCGGCTGCCGCGCCGCGTCCTCGTCGTCCACCAGAAGCACCGTCCCCACTTCGCCGCCAACGTCCGGCGTCCGCGACACCGCCTCCGGTTGCCCCGTCGCATCCGCATGCTCGTGGACGGGCAGGAGGAGGCGCACCATCGTGCCTTGCCCCGGCGCGCTCTCGACCTGTACCAGGCCACCGGACTGCCGCACGAAGCTCCAGACCTGGCTCAGACCCAGCCCCGTGCCCTGGCCCAACGGCTTGGTGGTAAAGAACGGCTCGAACACCCGCTCGAGCACCTCCGGCGGCATGCCTGTCCCGGTGTCCGCGACCGAGAGCGCCACGTACAGGCCCGGCTCGGCTGTATCGTCGGGGATGTCTGCAGCCGAGAGGCGCAGGTCCTCCATGGCGATCGTCAGCCGCCCGCCGTCAGGCATCGCGTCGCGCGCGTTGATGCAGAGGTTCAGCAGCGCGCTCTCCAGCTCGTTCGGGTCGCACAGCACGCTCCTGGCGCAGTCGCGCAGCTGTAGGTCCAGCGCGACCTCTGGGCCGACCGTGCGACGGATCAGGTCCGCCAGTCCGGCGACCAGCTCGTCCGCGTCCACGGGCTTCAGCTCCAACGGCCGCTGCCGCGCAAAGGCGAGCAGGCGCCGCGTCAGGCCTGCTGCACGCTCCGCCGCCTGCTGCACCATGTCGATGTATCGCAGCGCCTCGTCGGCGCGGCCACCCACGACCCGGCGCCGCGCCATGTCGAGCCCGCCGGTGACGCCCTGGAGCATGTTGTTGAAGTCGTGTGCGATGCCGCCTGTCAGCTGGCCCACGGCCTCCATCTTTTGTGCCTGCCGGAGCGTCTCCTCCACCGCCATCAGCTCCGCGGTGCGCTCGGCGACGCGACGCTCCAGCTCCTCGGCCACCAGCCGGGCCTCGGTGATGTCCACGTTGCAGCCGGTGTAGCCGAGGAACCTGCCCGCATCGTCCATGCGCGGCACGCCCTCGCAGCACAGCCAGACCACCCCGCCCTCCCTATCGCGCATGCGCGTCTCCGTCCTGAACGGCGCGCGTGCATTGAAAGCCTCCAGGAAGGCGGCATGGTACCGATCCAGATCCTCGGGCAACACGATCTTCTCCCACCCGCGTCCCAGCATCTCCGACGCCGGGCGGCCAAACATGTGGTCGTAATGCATGTTGGCGAAGGTGACCCCGCCTTCCGCATCGGTCATCCAGATCAATGCCGGAGCGCTGTCTGCCATGTGGCGGAACCGTGCCTCGCTTTCGCGCAGCTGCTCCTCGGTCCTGCGGCGCTCAGTGACGTCCTGGCCGATCTTGAGGAACCCGCGGACTTCGCCCCGCTCGTCGCGCAGCACCGTGACCGTGCCGTCGATGAACACCCGCGTGCCGTCCTTGCGGAGGTGCCAGCGGCGGTCTGGTGCGACGCCCTCGGCGCGTGCCGTCTCAACCTCATGGTTGTCCTCGTGGCTTGTCCGGTCCTCGGGCGTGAAGAGGATGCTGGCAGCCTGCCCGACCGCTTCTTCCGCCGTCCACCCAAAAACGGCCTCCGCCCCGGGGAACCAGTCGGTGATCCGGTCCTCGG
>JAQBNX010000350.1 GCA_028288385.1 Spirosoma sp. | reverse complement strand
ACGCTCGTTTAGCTGGCGCTCCTGTCCCTGCTTGGGAATGTCGCCACTGGCCCGGCCCAGACTGTCGCGCTTTTTGAGCGGCAGGGGCGAGTCCATCGCTACGATGTCGGCGGCTACCTGCGAGTTGTCAGCAAAGAAAGATTCCCATTTCCCCGAAACTGAATACTCAACCTGGAGCATCGTTTTGTGTAGATAGGCAAGGGGGCCTTCGATTCGCCCGTTTAGGCGCGTGGTTACGCCGGCAACGATACCAGCGAACTGAGTTACAATAAGCGCTAAAAACTGTGATGGATTCATGGTGGTCTGTGGTGGGGGTTAGTCGGCCCGGAACGTGATTTGTGGCAGGGCGGCTTGCACCGCAGACAGGACCGAAGTCATCGGGAAAGGCGTCGCATTAGGATTCACCGTGCCGTTGGTCAGGATACCGACCATTGCCTTTTTTGTCGGCACAGTTGCGATCACAATACCCGCGTAGGTGTGATTAGCGGGCAGGGCCGCATAAGCCGTGGCGCCGCTGTTGACGGGCATGGGCTTGAAGTTGGGCGGGGTCGCTGCGTCCTGAATGACTAAGTGCCCGGCCTGGATTACCTCCGGCGTAAAGCCGGTAACGTCGAGGGAGCGCCCCCCGCGAATTGAGTCAAGATTACGAACGATGACGATCCCGTCTTTGCCGGTCGTAATGTTGACCCCATCATTATTAAGTGAAACCGTTGCCATTGCGGGCGGGGTTGGGGGTTATGGGCATAGCGGTATACGCCCGGTGAAAACCGCGTAAATCCTGCCGATACCCCTGTCTGTTTGTTATGCCTTATTTTGGCATTAAAGCATCCAGTGTAGCGTCAATCTGTGCTTGTGTTGGTTTGGCGGTGCTGCCTCCAGCGGGTTGCCTGGGCGCTCCATTCTGGGAAAGTGACGTATCGGCAAGGCCTTGCGTAAAGGCTTCGCTGTCCGTCTTTACCTCAGCGAGGTAGGTGGAAAACTCTTCGTCCGTGGCAAACTGCATCCGTGCGAAAGCTTTCAGAATTGGATTCTTAAACGCATCGTTAGCCCCAGTGAGGGCCGTTTCGAGTTGTTGTTTTCTGGTTTCTGCCGTTTTGCCGGCTTTCAGGTTACTCACTTCCTGAAGTAGCGTCTTATTAGACTCAATCAACCCCTTTGCCCATTCGGGCGTGTCATCCGGCACAGGCGCTGGGTCGGGAGCTGGCGCAGGTGGAGCCGGAGCAGGCGCGGGCTTTGGTGGCTGGCGCAGGCGGTCGTCGGCTTTGGCAATTTCCTCGAATGGGAACGTGCCATTTACCTCGTCCAGCCGGGCGTCAATAGCCGCATCGTCGGCATCGTCGGCCAAATTTAATTTGTAGGCATCCAAACGCGCCTTGCTCAAGTTGATCTTCGGAAATTTCACCTTGAAGCGGGCGACTTCTTTGTCTGTCATCGGGAAAAAAGACTGTGAACGGTGCGTAACGGGGATAAAAATATGCAGTTTTTTACAAATGCAAGGAAAGTTTTACTATTAATTTTATTAAAATTAGACTATTATCCTTATTTTTAAGTAACAATGTGAAGTAGTAGTAAACGGGCTATGGTCCCTGTTCAATTGCAAATCAGTCACTTACAAAACCGCCTGAAACAATGAGTGAAACACCGAATGAAACACCGAACGGTACGGGTTATACGTCACAAAAAAAAATGCCGTTACTCACTAAGTTTGAGCAGCAACGACAGGAAAAGGATAGGAAAGTAGCTGATCGGTATCAGGAGCTAATTAGTACGCCGGGCGCGATGCCAACGGCGGTCAGGAGCCGGGTGATGAAGGAGTTCGGGATTCATTCACCCTCGACAGTATACCGGACGCTGGAACGGGTTGGTGGTAGTGGTGTTGAGGGCAAGGTATAAAAAGCCGGACGATAGCCCGACTGGACTCTATGGCTCTTTAACATACTCCTTGCCGCCGTAGCGTAGGGTGTTGCCTGACACAGTGCCACTTGTGCTCTGGTTGTTGAAAGAGATTGTTACTGTTGGATCAGCGTAGGTGTAGGTGGCAGGCTGGGGCGTTCCAACGATGGCCGTTTTCTCGGTGGCCGAATAAATCTCCATCGTCGTTGCCGTGTTGAATTTAAGGATTTGATAGACGTTGCTGCCATCAATAACGCTCTTGAAGTTAAATGCTGACCAGCGTGTTCCGGTCAGGGTCGGGGCAACAGGGGCCGGGTCTGATTTAGAACAGGCCAGACAGAGGGCGAGCAGGCTGAGGAAAAGTAAAGTCTTTTTCATAATTCATTTGGCATTTTTTGCCAAAGAAAAATAAATCAGGAATCTAACCAAAATGCACGAGCCTACAGAGATTGAGATTCAGGAAACCATTGCCATGCTGCAAGCCCGGTTGGCCGAACCCGGCATGAGCAAAGCCGTCAACACCCGCGTCCGGCATGGCTACAACAAGGCGGTGGATATACTCGCGCAAAACCAACGGGATTACCGCAACGGCGGACCGTCTGGTATTGAGAAGCTGCAGACAACGCAGGCACGGGCTATTGCGATGTTGGCAGTGGATTACCTGAACGGTGAATGCGAACAAAAGGTGTTGGTCAATGTGCCGATAAAGGGGCAACAAACCCTCCATTCTGTTGAATAAACAACGGAGTAGCCCCCGGTCGGCCGCTGCCGTTCTGCTGTTCCCACCGCTGCCGGTTGTCCCGTACCCATTTAGTGAAGCCCGGATTTACGCGGCTCACTTGATTAATTGATGTAAAGCCTTCAACTGACTCCCCGGCAATAAGCTGGGCCGTGAGCCGGTTTACTTCGTCGGGTGTTGCCAGAATGGGTGTGGCTATACACCTGCAGGCTGGATGCCACCCCTGGAACACGAACGTTTTAGGAAAGTTGCCCACCATTGAATCACACAGAATGCACGGCACCCGGTTCAACGACCGACGGACGCTGTAGCCCGTCACAAATGGCAGGGTTGCCCACCGGTCCAGATCAGCCTGCCGGTAGCTGCCGTTAATTTCAGTTCTAGTCAACCGGAGTGCATTGGCGTAGCTGCTTCGATAAACGCCCAGACCGGGTTTAAACGTTTTTGCGTTTTGAGACAGGACCAGGTTGCCCCTTGCATTGCGAACTCGACGGAACAGCCGGTTAGGTTCGCGCAGATTTTGTTTCAACTGGGTAGCTAGTTTACGGGCTGGGGTTCCGGAGAGTATCGCTGCGTCCAATCCGAGCTCTATCTCCTTGCCAAACGCTCCTGTATAGTTCCAGACGCGATCTGACAAGTTAAGGCCGTTGATGCTTCTGCCGGCAAATGCCAGACGGGCCCCTTCATTTCTCGCACCAAAGATGCTGGTGATCTGTGATTCACTCAGCATGCTCATCACATCACCGGCCAGCGCGTCATTCTTCAGACCTGACAGGCTCCAGGCTTTAGCCATGCCTGACCCAACGAGTAGCACGATATCGTCGTGTAACTTGGCCATGAGTGAGCTAAATCGGCCGGCCGCAGCCGGGAAGTCCGCGAAGCTAAACACATGATCTGGACTCGTTGGCAGAGTTAACGCTAACCGGACCGCTTCCGACACCAATTTGTCGAATAACTGCTCGACCTGACTTTCGTAATACTGAATCCAGGCCTGGTGAAGGCTTTCGTAATCGGTAACTTTTTGGGCGGGCTGGCTCATGGGTCGATTCGGTTTAGGTTCTCGTACACCTTGGCCGTTAAGTAACCGATCAGGTGCGCCCAACTCTCGGCGCTTCTATCTTCGCCGTGATGGTTGCCGATCTGGCTCATAATAGCCTCAACAACGTGAAAGAGTTCATGGATCAGCGTACCGTGCTGTTCCGCTGTTGTCGGTATTTGCGGCATCAAGACCATTGTCTGCCCCACGCTACCGACAACACACAGCCCTTTATATCCACCTTTGAAGGATTTGAAGTGTTTCAGGATTTCCCGTGTGTTGTTATCCTCGGCATTTGCCTTTAATAGCTGAATGATTTTCTTACGTGAGTAACCGAACATGAACAACACGTCCTTATAATATACGTCGACGGGAACGATAAAATCGCAACCGGTTAGCCGAAGATTCGCCATAACTTACAACGTCGGCTCGGTTGCACTCGCTACGCCTTCAGCCTGTATCAACTCAAACTCAGCATCGGCATCCTCAACCAGCCCGGTTTGCCCAACGGCCGTTTTCTGGCTGATTACCGCTTTGCCCCCTGTTGCGGTGGTGAGCATCTGAATCAGCGCATCGGTATCGCCAATCATAAACGGCTGAACCTGGCTCTCGACGTTGATCGCTTTGGTATCGGCGGTAAGTTTGGTGTTCATCACCCCGATAAAGGAAAGGATAACGCTTGCCCGACGGTCTAAATACGCGTCAAAAATGCGCTGCTTCTTTTTCACCTTCAGATGTGCATCGGTAAACATGAGCTTCAGGGCCACGCCCGATACGGCACCGATGCCCTTGATCGATTCAAAGCTGATGTCCGGCGTTTGGGAGAGTGAATAGATGAGCGTGAGTAGCGTTTCGATTTCCAGCTTGACCATTTCGGGGGCTTGACGCCAGCTAAGGTACTCGGCTTTGGCTCCATCCATGCCCTGAATGACTTTACCGGATTCGCCTTTGTCAGGCATCCCAAGTATTGTACCGGATACAAAAATGGTGGGTGATGCGTGGTAGTCAGTTGTGTCAGCATAATTGGAAAGTAGCTTTTCCAAGCGGTCGATCAGGCTTTGTACGTTTTCCCATTCGGTTTTTTCCTGACGGGCATAGACGACGGGTATTTTGCCGATGGCGTTGGCCGTTCGGGATGGCTCGCCCCATTCAGACTCCTCTTTTTTCCAGATGATTGTTTCGGTATCGGTGTAGGTTTCAAAGTAACTGACTGGCTTATTCTCTTCTAAGCCCGGCATCTGATAACTACGCGAAAAAGCAATCATATCGCCCGTTTCATCAAATAGCGGATACAACTCGGAGCCGTCCCAGGGCGAAACGCGCAATACCCGAAGTTTGGATTTTGTCTCAAACCCGTAATCGTTATGAACCTCCGGCTTTTGAACAGCGTACCAGATTTCGGCTACTTCTTTACAGCGGAACAGATCCAGCGCTACGGTCTGATTGAAGGGGTCAATCTTGTTATCTTTCAAAATACGGCGCAAAGCGTCAAAAACGGCCTGCTGGTTATCACCATCGGGGCTGGCTGTGATTTTTACCGGCGTACCGAAGAGAAACGAAACCGCCCGTTCGGTGATGATTTCCTGAAACGGTATACCAATGCGGTTAACGAGTTCTATTCTCGCTTCTGCTTGGTCACCCGTTCCTTTTTTAACCTGCTTATCCTTTCGTTTGGTGTTATCCAGCACATCATGGCCAGCTACCTCGTACTGTTTGCGAAAGTCAGCGGTAACTAACGGGGTTTTGCCATCCGCTTTGACCGGCTCGTAGATGGGCTTTACGGAAAGTGCTTTGACTACCTCGGCGGGTGCGCCTGAAAGTAGGGTCGTTAATTCGTCTTTTGTCATCAGTACGGATTGCGGTTCCCCGCCGGGATTAAAAAAACATGGATGCCATATCTTCGGTTGAAATGCCCTGCACTGGAGCGGGGTAAAACGTGTTGGCCACCGCGTCGAACTCATCCGTTGAGCGCTTCAGGCGTTTGGTGATGTCTTCTTTGGGCTCAATGATTATTTCACCTTTTCGGTTATGCTTCCAGGTTATCTCGGTGGCTTCCTCGGTAAATTTAGCGGCATCGGGCGGCAGCATCGGTTTATCTGCCTCCAGCGTACCCACTGGGTAGTTGCCAGGGTCCAGCCAGTCCCGGACGCACCAGAACAAATACGCCCGCATGTTGGCAAAGGTGCGTTCCCCGGTGGCATCGGTTAAGGGGGTGCCACGGGTATCTTTTGCTGATTCCGAATATTTACACGAAAGAGCACGAGGGGCAATGTGGCGGTCTTCCTGCAGGGCTGAATACACGCCCGCGCCCTCGCCAATGGTATCAATCATGGCAGTAGCGTTTTTCTCTGAGCGAAGCACAGCCGCCACCTTACCCGCAGTAGCCATGTGATTCGCCGTGCCCCCGCTGTTCTCACTCTCGATTTTGGGCAGGATGTTAGCGCGACGATAGGCATACACCGTGTTATCCCGACCCATGCCGGCCACGTCAACGCCCAATGTCAACTTGCCGGGGTACATCACCGGGCGGATCGTGCGGTGGTATAGTTTATAACGGGCCTGGGCGGCTTCGATCCACTGCTCAGGAATTAGGCTATCCTCATCGACTTTGGGCGTTCTGCCGAGGACTTTTTTACGGAACGAATCAGATGGCCGGTACCATTGCCCTTCAAACTCGAAGTCGTCCTGCTCTTCTTTAGCCTCGCTTTTTAAGATGGGGGTACACCAGGCCTGCACTTTATCAAGCACCCACTCGTAATCAACCTGACCGGGTATAACGATTCGTTTTTCTACTACGTTCGGGGCGGTAAGGCTGGACAAACGAAACCGGCTCCAGCGGTCTGATTTCTGCGAGCGGGCTGCGTAGCCTACCCGTGTGTTGGGGTTGAAGACTAATAGAATCCGGCTGTTGCCTTGCAAATTACCTTCAATGGCTTCAAACGTCCCATCGCTGATGCCGGACGCTTCGGTAACGATGAACATGGTATTGACCGCGTGAAAGCCACTCCAGGCCTCATGCTGATGCTCATCGGCCTTAAAACCCGTCAAATACCATTCATCGCTGTCGGTTCGGATGTCATTGGCGACTAAACGGCCCGGTAATTGAAACCCGTTGCGGTTAGCCCGGTTGAACAAACGCGCAAATTCGGGCTGCATGATATTATCCACCTGCCTCCCCGTCGGGGCGGTCAAGGCGACTTTGGTATTGTGAATCAGTTCGCCCTTTTCGTTCCAGCGGGGCGTAAGGTAAAGAAAACACAGGGCGGCAACGGCTGAAACGAAGTCTTTTCCTCTGGCTGTACCAGAAGCTACGCTTGTTCGGGGGGTGTGCTGAACCGAGCGTAGGATGGCCTGCTGTTCGGGGTCTAAGTGAGCACCCAGTACCTGCCGGGCAAATAAGCACCAATCAGCCCGCCAATCGTTGATGGTGCCGATGAAAGCGCTCTTTAGTTCACTTCGGGGCGCTGTCATCATTAGGGCCGGTACGCCGGAGCGGGATCGATGATTCTTTCAGCAGGGCGTAAAAGCCGAGGTCCAGCGCACTACCGTCCGGGTTGCCAATGCGATGAATCAGCTTACCATGCGCTTCCAGCGTTTTTACGACCGCGTCTTTGGCATCGTGCAGTTCGATCTCGGTGCTGATGATATCAGCATACTTGGGATCCCCCTCATCACCCACGGTTCGCTCCACCCGTTTGGTGACCTTTATCTTCTTGACAAGGTGGAGGTTTTCCTGCGCCTGCTGAGTTGACAGGTCCAGATGTCCATTGGGGGTGGTGAAGTGGCTGATGTTGCCCCGGCCCCAATCAGTTAGCCTGCGCAGTCCCTCGGCTACTGACATAGTCTCTCCCTCGAGAATGGCCTCAATTGCGGCCTTAATGTCTAGTTTTCTTAAGTTTTGGAAGCCAATCTGCTCATGATGCTCTGTTTCATAGCCGGCTTCTCGGGATGCCCTGGACGCGTTTAAGTGCACGACGTACGACAGGACGAATCGGCGCTGTCGGTCGTTGAGCTTATCCAGTAAAGCTTGTATGTCGGCTGAAAATCCTGCGGGATTGTCCATAGTTATTGTAACGATCAGCTACAACAAAACTATGAATTAATTACTTAAGTATTTATACTCACAAGTAATCGCCTTGTAACATACCGAATCACTAACCAAACAACCCCCACCATAAAGCCTGCGACCTGCACCAGCTGCCAGCGGGTTGCCGGGTAGCTATACCGATGAATCAGAATGGGGATTAGAAAGAAAGCCAGCGCGATCAGCATCACGCTCAGGCTGCCGTGTGGGTGGGAAAGGTGAGTCATTGGGTAACGGTAAAAGATTTGATAGGTTTAGTATGTAAATAGGGGTCCTTAATAGTTATCAGCATTGGCGGGTAATCGGGAAAGTAATAGACTGCCACCTGCGCTGGCTTCAATGACACATACGTGGATTCTACCTTGTCTCTTTGCTCTTTCAGCCCTTTTATTGTTTCGTCAAGTTGAGTGCGCTGTATATCCAGCCGGCTTATCTCGGCCTCTGCATCCAGATACTTTTTCAGTGCGTCAATAGCTACTTGATTAGGAGTAGTGTTTTCCATTGCTTATGTGGTTATAAATGTCGGTTAATTTGTGACCCGTTCTCTACCCCAGGCACTGGGCCTCCACCCATCCGGTCGCAAACTCTCCTCATGCGCCCGCTTCAGCAGCCAGTTCATCTTCTTGCGACCGTACTGGACAAACTCGCTGTCTTTGTGATACGCCAGCCGGTACACCCGGTAGGGAGATTGTTTTTGAACACCGACGAACTCGAAAAACGTAGCATCGGAATCACTGGACAGATAGAATGCTGCCTGACGGTCGTAATCGTAGGCTAAACAACTCTCAGCGAATTTATCGAGTGAGGTACTGGAGGTTGTTTTCAGATCAATCAGGTGCCGGTTGCGGGGTCTGACCACGGCATCTAGTTTGCCTTTGCAGGGCAGGCCTGTTGCTGGATCGATCCACTGCCTGACGATTTCGTGGTCGCTGTTTTGTAGCAGGCTAACCAGTTCAGTATCGGTTTCGAGCGATTCACGCATCCAGTTCAGGATAGGCATGAATCCAAGGTTTTCTACCGGGTCAAACGTAGCCGGTTCCAGTATCAGGGTGTGGAAGGCAGTACCAAAGTCGAGTGCGGCCTGAGTGACCTTGAAGGGCTGTTTGCCCAGCAACCGGGCTTTTAGCTCTGATAGATCGGAGTTAGCGTAAGCAGGAATCTGCCGGTAGGAAAGCTCAGTCATTGGGATGGATTTCGCTTAGAATAGTTCATGCCATTTTTATAACCACGCTCATAAGCCTTTTTGCCAAACTCTATTAAATCCCGAACCCGATCGGTGATAGTTGCCTTTAGCCCAAATTCAATTTCGTTAGTCTTTTCAAGGCTAGCTAGCGTGTCCTTAGCCAGTTGCTCAAATCCCTTATTGTCCATATTGCTTATCGATAAGTTCAAGTTTGATGTCTGCCATTTTAATCTGATCCTTCCAGTAGTCTATCCAATACTGAATAGCTTTACCCCGACCTGTCTTTAGGTTCATTACGCCTGGTCCCTTATGCACTTTAGCCTGTTGAAAGTTGCGCTGTTCGATGAAATAGGCACGCTGTTCAACGATCGACTGCCTAACCCGTTTAATTGTCGCTATTGATTCCTCAGCGTATTGGGCGTACTGCTCACGCATTCTTTTTTCCCAGTCTGTTGTTTCCATCATTATGATTGTGAATCATCAGATTCAATTGAGCGGATGTTGTGAAACCCCAGCAGGTTATTGGTCACTCCATGGATCCACCGACTTAGCCTGCGGTAGTTGGCAATAATTTGCTTTCTGGTTTTAAGGCGACCAAAGCAATGGCGAACCCCGTCTTTGTCTTCGTATAGCATCACCAGCGCCGTGGCCTCGAATCGATCAAAGAACAGCTTACAGATTTCAGTGTCGGTTAGCTCCTTGACAGGAAGGTTTCGAATCTGAACGATGGTGCGAACTCCCTCATCACGATCAGTGAGCCATTCTTTCTTTTTCATTGGGTAGCCTCCTTGTGGGGGTGTCCGATTGAACTGTTAACCATACGCGCTCTAAGTGCCACACCAGCGCCTGTAGGTGATGAACGCTGGTTATTTCACACAGTATAGCCGTTTTCCATAGGTAGTATTTGGGGTTTTGCCGGTCTATGACCAAATCTATTTTGGGGTCAGGCAGACACCACATACCCGGCCCTACCTTCATTGTGAAACCCAATTTCTCCAACCATTGCGTCGTGAGGGGCATAGGTCGCATGTCTGAGAAATCACAAAGGCGCCTAGTTTTTGGGGTTTCGAAAAGGCTACGGGCTTCCATATCGCAGATGCCACTGGAATCAAAAAACAGCACTTCGTAAGGTTTGCCTAATGCGTCTGCAATTAGGCTACCAACCATCAAGTCTTTCGGGTCTATGGTATTCATACGTTCAATTCGGTTTTAGTAGTAGCAATCTTGACCGGGTCAGGTATTGAGACTCCGAAAAACGAAGCCGCAAACTGTCGGCACCGCTCGATGTAGTCGGTAAACTCAGCCGTATTGAGTCGTTTCGTGCTGTGGGCAATTGAAAGCGAATGGCCGTTCTCAGTCTCGATTTCACGGCTGTTGAAGGCCGACTTGAGCCACTCGTGCACCTCATCCTTATCGAATAGTTCACCCTGCGATTCATTCAGACAATCCCGAATGATGGGTACGACTACGCCAAAGTAGTAGCGACTTTGAGCGGAGCTGCGTCCTTTACCCAGCGGCTTGATGGTTAACGACACCTCGCCATCGGGCCAACTGTGGAGAGCATGGGTAAACTCATCCCGGTTGATGATGGAGAGTTTACCCATGCGAATGTTGCCGTATGTTTCGATCAGGCGTGGCATGGCCTAGAGCGATTTGATTTCTTCCCGCATGTCGGTAGCGGTTACATTTAAAAATCCCCACAGCGTCTCAGATACTACCTGCGCTTCCGGTTCTGTAAGCTCCGGCCGGGGCATGTTCAGAAGGTTATTTACGTAGACGACCAATCTTGCTTTATCAGGCTCAAGCCGCTTCTGACGTGCTTTATCCGCTTTTTTCTTGTCAGCCTCAGCCTGTTTATGGTACCGCTCTTGTTCAGCTTTATCAATAGCATCCTGCCTTGCTTCCGCCTCCCTTTGCTCATTCATCATTTTCGCACTGTGAACCGCCTGATCAACTTCGATGTCGGTCAACTTGAGTAGTTCAGCATAGGTAAAATGCCAGTCATAGCCAGGGTAGCAGATCCGATTTGTTTGATCGTCAACAAGCCCTACAGCCTGTAAAGTCGCAATACGGTCGGCTAATAGCTTGGCGCTCTGCTGAGCCTCAAAATCTCGTTGTTTCTGATCTAGCTCATCCTGCTTTGCCCGTAACTCATCAGCCTCGTTCTTAAGCCGGATCCGTTCAGCCTCCTGCTCCTGACGCTGTTGTTCCAGCCGGGCTGCTTCCTGCTGACGCTGCTCCTCGATCTGAGCCAGCCGGGTTTGCTCAGCATTGTAGGCAGTGGTTGCACTGTCAAGTAAGTCACGGAATTCATCATCGGGCAAGGCCTTTACTTCAATTGCATCGATGTAAACGCCATGCACGTTGTAGGAGGCTCCGTCGAAAGTGGCACCCAGTACGTTCAGGCTGTTGATCCGGGCCGATAGTCGGGCGGCTTCGGCTTTGGCAGCCTCTTCCTTCTGGCGTTTTTCCTCCGCCTCAAACGCTTCCTTGTGGGGTCGAATTAACTCCTCCGACTCTTTGGCATGATCACCAATGCGCTTAGCCTGATCCATAATCGCATCGTACTTTTCCTTATAAGGAGCAGCCAGGTTTTTGGCTATTTTGAGCGATTCCGTCCTGACTTTGACTCACACCATCGTTGCCTTGTGAATTTCTTCGTAGGAGGCCTTATCGGTTACACCAGCAGCGGCCAGTTCCTCGGCCCGTTCACGCAATTGGGCTAAACCAGCATCGGTCGCATTGATTTTTTCTAGCTCAGTGACCGGAATAATTTCGGGTGTGAGAACTTCGGGTTCTATAGTTTGGGCTTCCATTATTTGAGGCCTGTTTAGAGGTGAAGGAATTCGAAAGAAAAAACAGCCGAGGCCGAACCATGCCAGCCCCGGTGTTCTATTTCAATCTACCCTATTACTTTTCAGCAAAATTCAGCACGTCGGCAGGGATAGGCCGGTTTGACTGAGCCGCCACCTTTAGCTGCACCGTCGTAGTGCGCAGGATTTCGCGGGCTGTAGTGGCCACGCTGTCGGCTTGACCGGGCTGCATTTTGCCGTCCTTCACCTGCATAAGAGTGTCCCATAGCAGGGATTTCATGTTGGAGGCCGAGAGTTCAATTTTTGGAGTTTCCATGGGCTCGTTTACGATTTTGTGCTTTATTATGAAGGTTATTGATTTGGCGGACTTCCTGCTGCGAGTAGTGTGATTCGATTTGCTCAATCAGCAGAGCCGATTCCCAAAACTCACCGTATTGTTGCTGCGCCCTGTGCCGTTTATCGTAGCTCTGCTTCTTTGCTTTGTAGGCAGGCCTCCGGCAGTATTCAACGTGGAAGGGCATTCTCTTTTTTCGGGCGACTGCCGCCTGAACGGGGTCGTATGTCTTTTTGAAGTAGGCGTGCTTTTTAGCCTTGAGCATGTCCCGGTTCCTGATTCGGTATTTGCGGTCATACTCGGCTTTCAGGGCCTTCTTTACGTCAATAGGTCCATCTCTGGCTGCTGGTACTACGGGCGAAGGTTCAGGGCGAAACCAGCGGATTTTGAGTTCCTTGCCCATACTATGCCGCCGCCACTTCGCCGGTTTCAGCATTCACGCCAGCCGGTGGCAGAAACCCGGCATCGGCGGCACTACCCACCGCGAACGGGTTATAAAAATTCATGGCCGTTTTGATATTGGCGATGTCGGTCAGCGTCTCCTGCCGGAAAATATTGTTGCTTTCAGCGTACTGTTTAAGCACTTTGGTTTGCTCCGCATCGGCCATTTTGTAGCTGAACTCGGCGATGTAGTAGACGCCTTTGGGCTGGATTTTGGTGTTCTCTTTCTTTTCAGCCGTAGCCGTAATCACCACGTCGGCCAGCGTCAGGTCGTCGTAGTACAGCGGCTCGATCAGCCCGAAAATGTTATCGACCGAGAAGCCGTGGAACAGCACCGCCGATACGCAGTTCTTCTCGTCGATGAAAAATAGCTCGGCCCAGTTCTTGGTGCCCATATTCAGGATGTTATCCGTGAAAATGCGCCAGGCAATCGGCTGAAAGGTAAGGCTGGGGCCAACGGTCTCTTTGCCATTGATGTTGAATACGCCTTGTTTGGCATCAAACCTGAATTGCTTTGGATGTCCCTCTAAATATTTAGGAGTTGGAAGGCTTGAACTAGCTGGCTGACTTTGGTTTTCGTTGGTTTTCATTGTGTTAATTGGGGAAATTGAGGTGAAAAAATGGGCTACCTGATGCGATTACAGCTTTGTCATATGCCATTGCGGCCTCTTCGGCTGTTTTAAATGAGCCTAAATACCGGTACCTGCCATTTATCTTTAGCTTAGCGTGCCACCGCTTCCGTCCCGAAGAAAATTCTTGAACGCCCCGGTATTTGTTGGCCCCTCTTTTGGCAGTATTTCTAAGGTTTTCTGACCTAGTACAAGCCCGTAAATTGGAACGGCGGTTATCAAGGCCATTACCATTGATGTGGTCCACGTCAACGTTCTTGTCGGTGATGCCCAGCACTAACCTATGCATCCGCAGGCTACCACGTTTTTTGTTTATAGGGTCCCATGTTGTATGATAAGCATAGCCCTTTTCGTCGCCTGCCCTTTTGGGCTCATAGTGGTACCACCATTTATAGCGGGAAACCAATTCGTAATCCTCATCATCGACCAGTGCAACCTTGCCCTTTGTTAATGGTATGGTTTTCATTGCGCCAAAGCCTTTTCAATAGCTGCCTCTGCCTTTACCAGCCATGCCGGTAGTTTTGGCTCATCAAACCCCATTTCCTTGTTGACTAAGCTCATGCTATGGTAGGCCGATTGACTTTCCTTAATGGATAAAATCAGGGACTCCAACAAATCCGGTGCAGCAGCTATAAGGCTAGCATTTGCCTTAACCTCTGATAAGGGCACATCTTCGCCACCCCCTGGGGATAATGCCAATGTGTTCCCCTTGCTATCATTTACGATAACATTCTCCCACCCTTCAGCCACCCACGGGCCGGGCCTGTGCCCAAAGCGGTATTGACGTGGGTGCCCTTCTAAATACTTTGGGGTTGTGGGGGTTGGGGCTTGGTTAGCCATAATAGTAAGAGAGAAAGAAAGTGAAAGAATTGAGGGCCGGCGAAACACCGGCCCGTATGGTGTTTAGTCAGGTTTAGCCGATTTGCAGGAGCGAATCCGCCCGAAAGCATTTCCAAGCCTCATTCCAGATGTCGAAATAGGCAATCGTGTGAGTTTCGGGCTTGCCCGTGTTTTTCGGTTGCAGTTCAGCGGGGATGTAAGCCATGTTGCGGGTGGCCAGTACGTTGCGAACCGAACCGTCCACTTTGCGGAAGGAAAGCCAGATACCGCGCTCGTCGGTAGTGGCAAGGGCAGCTTTAGCCCGAATTGCGGCCCATGCCCGTTTGAGGGCAACGCCAAAGCGTAAGCGTGATTTGCGGACGATCTGCCAGGTAGTACGCAGGACATCAGCGCGGGAGATGGATTGATTTTTCATGATGATTATCTATCTAATTAACTGTTGTAAAATACGGTATTATTCGCCGTATTTACAAGTAATTAAACATAAATAATCACTCTTATTTTTAAATTCCGGGCGAATAGCCTATAGGTATCCCTATTTTTCTTGCATTATGCGTATCAATACGCCCTGATTGCTCAGCGACTAAGCCAGTAGCGCAGCCAGTCGCTGAGCAATCAGGGCGTCAATATCGGCTTGCAGGGAGCGAAGCTGATCGGCGGTGAAGGTTGGGTTGATAATTTCAGGGTGGCGCAGGGGTGAACCCTCCCCCCGCAGCAGGTATTCTGCCGAAATGCGCGGTTCGGCCTTACAGATGGCCTGGAGTATATCAAAACCCGGTTTGCGGCGACCCTTGGCGATGTTGTAGAGTGTCTGGATATTGAGGCCGTGCTGAAGGCCAAACGCATTGGCGGTCGTGCCCAGCGCTGAGAGGACAGTTTGTAGACGTATTTGAGCCGATTTGTCTGCCATAATCGCGGCAAACATAGAGCTACAGTTAACAGACAGCAATGAAACTATAACATCGAATATAAATTAGTTCATATATTGATTATTAAGTTGCCAATCGTTTAGCTTTGTTAGTAACAGTCTCAACCTCAAGCTCGATCCTTTTACCCAAAATGTCTAACTCTTCACCTTATAGTTATTTGACCCCTAAGCCCTGGGCGGGCGTGTTTTTTCAATTATTAGTC
>JAQBNX010000758.1 GCA_028288385.1 Spirosoma sp. | reverse complement strand
TTCGTGTAGATGTTGCTCATGCGCGTCCCCTTGAGGTGTTGTGTCGTGCTGACGGGTGAAGCGTAGCTTCGTCCGAGCCAAGCGCAAGGGAGATCCCGCAGATTGCTCCATCTGGCGGCGTCTGGGTGGATCAATAGCTCAGATGGCCCAGGGCTCTTGGGCCATGCAAGCCTCGGCTCGGCTGCGTTGGTGACCGTGAGCACAGCAGAGCTGCGTGACAGTCGCGTGCGACGCATAGCCCAGAACGGCGGCGTCCCCGGCCTCTTCGTCACGGCAACCCTGCCAGCCCAGCACGGGCACGCCACGTGGTCGATCGGTCTGCGTCCCGGAGCGACGCGTCTAAGGGCCACTTGCCCGAGCTACCAATCTTGGCTCGTCCGGCCTACCGCATCGAAAAAGCGCTGTCGGCCCTCCCGACCGCCGGCGTCCACGAGCAGGGCGTCCGGATTGAGGCCCATAGGGTCGGGCTGCCCCTCGCCACGAGACCGAGCGAAGTGCCGCAGGCGGCGCAGGAACTCCCGTTGGGTGCCGGAGCCCGTACTACGGGTCGCACGAGACAGCATGCGTGTCAGGGACGGACCCTCGCCTCGTCTACCTGTGGGCTCGACGCGGTCGACGAGCGAGTTGAGCCGGACCCAGGCCCGCGCGCTCGCAGTGTCGCAGGACCCCGGCGGCACCTTCACGGACAGGACGCGATCGACCCTCCGCAGCATCACGGCCACCGGTAAGGACAAGCCCTGCTCACCGGCTCGATCAGCGATGGCTGGCCAAGCTGGGCGGTCCCGCAGCAACACCTGCTCCAAGTCCTTGAGCCAAACGAGCCTGTCCCCGCCGGAGCGGATGGCGTGCAGTGCGAGGTGGACGAGCGTGTCGAGGCCGTCAAGCGTCCGGACCTGCTGCCCTGCGACGGAGATCAATCGACTGCGTGCGAACAGCTCGGACGTGTTCACGGAAAAGCTTTCCCGCGTCCTGCGGTCGTTCACCATGTCCCAATGCAGATCGACGACTCCACCAAGCGGCGTGGCCAAGTGGACCTCGCCCGCCATGAGGTGCTGGATCAGCGTCCAGTTGCGGTCCAGCAGGCGCATCCCGCTCCGCTCAAGCGCAGATACCGCGTCCCCAAGCGCTTGCGGCGGCACCAGCACGTCCAGGTCGCCGTAAGTCCGCAAGCTCGGTCGCGAGTAGTAGTGGCGGGACAGCACTGGGCCTTTGCTCACCAACCATGGCACCCCCTTGAACGCCTCCGCGCACATCCAGAGTTCCGACTCCACTCTCAACTGAGTGCCGATTGTGCGCATCTCCTGCTCCCTCAGTGCACGGAGGACGTGGGGGCGCGCTTCGTCCTCGTGCTGGAGGGTCGCGAAGACGGCCCCGTTCACGCGGTGCAACTGCGCTGCCTCCACGAGGAGGTCCTGATTGACGCCGCGCAGCTCCTCCGCGATGCCTCCCAGGCGCTGGTCCCAGTCGTGCTCACGGATGCACAGGGCAAGCAGCCGGGCGATGGCGCGCGGGTAGGTCACGGACTGCCTCTCGTTGCGCGCGGCGATGTTGCATAACAGGACTGACGCTCGTCTAGGGGCTTAAGGGCTTGGCGGATAGTCCCGTGGCCAGCGGCTGGCTGTCCCCAAGACTTTAGGTCCTCCCGCTCGTCGCCTCGCGGCGGTCAAGCGGGGCGGCAAGTAGCGAGCTTCCCCAGCGACAGCGCCGTGCTCCGCCCCGGCGGCTGCGCGCAAACTTGGCCCGCGACGGCTGGCGGGTCTCGTACCGGCCACGACGACCATATGCACCCTGACACCGACTGGCTTGACAGCCCGAAGCAGCGCCCGCTCGGGGGGCCGCCCAGCCACCATGGCTTCAGCCAAGCGATCAACCACCCCGAACGCCACACGACAGCTTCAAGAACAAGGCGATCAGCCACCGACGGAGGCCACCACGTCAACGAACATCACCGACTTGGCGGTCCACCGCCTGTTCCCCCTGATCCCCCAATCGGGTGTCTTCAGGGTGGCGAAGCCGTTCGATAGGGGACAGAACCTCTTTAAGGAGAGCCTTGTGCGTACCAAACTCGCCGTTGCAGCTGCCGCCCTCGTCGCTGCTATGCCTGGTGTGACCGCAGCCCAGGCTTCGTCGGCTTTGGCTCCTTGGGGAACAGGCGTCGCGTCTTCTTCTGCTACATACGTCCCGTCTGCCGCCCCCTCGCCGAGCGCCACGCTCAACGGGTTGCGGGTGGCCTACGCCGCGCCAGCTGGGGCGGGCGCCACGTGCTCCCCAAGTTCTCCCTGTTCCATCCAAATTGCGCTCGGTCTAGTTTCCGACGGCGGCGCCGTCGTTCTCAAGGACGGCGACTACCCCAAGATGGCCCTGCGTGACGTGGGGGGGCGCCTGGCGCGCTTCAACTCCAATGTGGTGATCCACGGGGTCGGCAATGGCGCGCGGCTCCACGGGGTGCAGCTGTACGCACCCCGGGTGACCATAAGCGGCGTCCACCTGCTCGAGGACGGTGTCTTCGTCCGCCCGGGAGCCGACTGGTCGCGCCTGGACCGCGTGGACTTCGACGGCGAGGGCAAGCCGGTCAACAACGTGCCTGCAATCACGCTCGCGGCGGACCACAGCGCGCTCACGAACTCCGCCCTCTACGATCGACTGGACGGGGACCTTGTTTTCGTCGGTATGGGCGGGCACGCGGTGCGCGACGTCACCATCAGCGACAACAAGCTCGGCCCGGCAGCGGTGGGTCCTCTGGGCTCGCACGTCGACTGCCTGCAGATCGCCACGCAGGCGCAGCAGGTGCGTGTGCTGCGGAATGTGATCTTCGGCTGCTCAAACTCCGGCCTGATCATCAAGGCGGATCACGGCCCGATCGACGACGTTCTGGTCGCCAACAACTTCATCCAGGGCTGCGAGACGCGCACTGCCGACTGCGCCGGCTACAACACCCTGTATGTGCGGAAGAATTCGACGACCAACGACCCCCTGACCCGCATCCGCGTCGACCACAACACCATCACGGGTTGGGTCAGCGTGGACCCTGACCCTGGCATCTTGATCACGGGAAACATCATCGAGGCTATCTATCAGGGCCAGGAGAAGTGCGGCACGTGGCTCCAGTACAACTTGATCGCAACCACCGGTTGTCGGCGGACACTGCCGTCGACGAACGCCGTCGGGCAGGCCGTGTTTCGTGACGTTGCCCAGCACGATCTGCGACTGCTCAAGGGCAGCCAAGCGATCGGCCTCGGCGGTCCCTCCGCCATGCTCAGCGACATCGACGGGCTGCCGCGACAGACCCCCAGCACGGCAGGTGCGTCCGAGAGCCGCTTCTGATGTTGGCTGGCAGCGCTCCGACTGTTGCCAGTGGTGGTCAGCCAGCTGAAACCGCTGGCCACCGCTGACGAGTTGTTGAGGCCGGGCGAGGGTCCGGCAGACTGCACGACGTTCTCCGACGCCATGCCACTGCCGCCCGAGCATCCACCAAACACCGCGGGCAGCTCTTAGATAGGTGGCACGGGGCCCCAACCGGCGATCGCTCAACCGAGTGGTGAGCGCCTCCGCCGCCATAACATGTTTGCACGTCGTCCAGCCACACCCAATGACAGGAACGCGTCGTGCTCTCTGTAGTCATTCCAGCGCATAACGAGGAGCGCGTCATCGGTGCCTGTCTGGCGCAGCTGATCGGCTCGGGGAGTGATGGCGAGACGCGCATCG
>JAQBNX010000349.1 GCA_028288385.1 Spirosoma sp. | reverse complement strand
TTATCAGGGCTGTGGCAGAGGGCAACGCGGCCAAAGAAGTGGGTGCACGGGTACTGAATGCGCTTGAAAAAGGCGACTGGTACACCAAAAAAACACCCATGCCCGTTCAGGGAATAATTGACGCCATGGCCGCCGAGTTAGGTGATTGTATTAGCCACATCAATACCATCCGCGACGAACGTGGCCGTCAGGCTGCGCTGTTTAACTGCCTCTTGCCCCATCTACAGAAACTGTCCCTGCTCAAGCAGATGCGCCTTGAGTTCGACGAACTGCTTCGTAAAGACGGGCGGGTTCACATTTCGGAATTCAATAAAAAAATTCTTGGCATCGTCGCGTCCGAGCCCGTTCCGTTTCTTTATGAACGGCTCGGCAACAAATACCACCATATTTTAATTGACGAGTTTCAGGATACCTCAAAGCTGCAGTTGGCCAACCTGTTGCCGCTCATCGAGAACGCCCTGGGTTCCGACCATTTTAATCTGGCTGTGGGCGATGGCAAGCAAGCCATCTATCGCTTTCGGGGTGGCGACATGGACCAGATTGTTTCGCTGCATAAGCAGGATTTAGAGAGCCTGAAACTGGCGCATAACCCCGGCTCGTTCACTGCCGACCGCATTGACATGCTATCTGGCCAAATTATTTCCGACACGCTCGACACCAACTGGCGCAGCGCTGAGCCAATTGTCCGGTTCAATAACGAATTCTTCGATTTTGCTGCTCGTAAGTTTGAACACGAACACGTTAAAATAGCGGATGTGTTTGATGGGAAACAGCTATTTCGGCAGAAAGCACAGCCATCAGCCCGCGCCGAAGGACACGTACAGATTGACTTTGTGGCCAAGGATGACGAAGAAGCAAAGGACCTGACGGCGGTGATGCTGGAAAAAACCCTGGAGCATCTGGAGCAGGCCCTTGCTGATGGCTATCAATACGGTGACATTGCCATTTTATGCCGTAAAAAATCCCACGCCAGAGCCTTAGCCAACGAATTGAATGGTCGCCGAATTCCGCTGGTGTCGGCCGATTCGCTGTCACTGGAGTTCTCAGAACCAGTCAAGTGGCTCATTACGCTCATGCGGGTGCTCCAGCAACCCGACCAGAAACTGTTACGTTATGAACTGCTGTACCTATACCATCGTGTGGTGCGGGGAATTTTTCCCGACGATGCACTGACCGAACAACTACAAATTGTGGCAGAGGGCGACGTAGCGGGCGTATATGACTACCTCACCAACGAAGGATACCCGCTTGACCCATACGTGCTGGGTCAGCTCAATCCCTACGAACTTGCTGAGCGGCTCACGTCACAGTTTAACCTGTTCAGCCAGGCCGACCATAACCCGTTTCTGTTTCGGTTTCTGGACGAGGTGCTGACCTTCAATCAGAAACGTAGTGGCCACCTGAGTGACTTTTTGTTGTACTGGGATGGTGTCCGGCAGAAGATATCGGTCGAAGGGGAGTCCCGTAATGCCGTCAGCATCCAGACCATTCACAAATCAAAAGGGCTGGAGTATCCGGTGGTCATTATTCCGTTCGCTAACTGGACCGTCGAGCCAAACAGGAACAGCACTATCTGGGTCAATTTGGCTGATATTAATTCTGATCTGCTAACGCACCAGGCCACCACGGGCGAGATAACCCGGCTGCTGTCGGCCCCGGCTACCACGAATGGCAATCTGAAGGGGACACCCCAGGCTGTGGCTGCTCAGTATGAGGAGGAACTAACGCGGACCTTTCTGGAAAACATGAACCTGCTCTACGTAGCATTCACGCGCCCCACCGACCGGCTCTATATCATCAGCAAATCGTCTGATTTTGCCAAGCCGGGCAGCCAAAAAGACATCAGTTACTGGCTGCATAGTTTCCTGCGCGACAGCGACGTAGCGCGGCAGTGTGGCTGTGCATGGCAGGAGGGCGTATCGAGGTACGTAATCAGTCTGTGTGCCGATGCGGTGGAGCATGGAAAGCATACCGAAACGCTTGAGGAGATTTTTCTGGATGATGTCATCAGCGGTCACCGGAAACAGCAACTAAACCTGCGCCGACAGGCCGACCGCGTGTTTGACATTACTACGTTTGAGCGCACCCGAGAACGGGATCATAAACTCTGTGCAGCGCTGAGTCTGATTAAAGGTCCAGGCTGCATCGACAAAACGCTGCGTCAACTCGTTAGTGAGGGAATGATCCGCATTTCTGAATTGGACAATCTGCGGCAGGATTTAACCCGTATCGTGTCGCACCCGGCCCTGTCGGCTCTGTTTGACGCATCGCTCCGAATCGATACCGACCGCAGTATTCTGAGCAACAAACGAATGCATGGAGCGCCCCACCGGGTGGTGCATTACCCCGACGGAAAGGTTATTCTGGTTCAGTATGAGTCGGAAGAGCAACCAGAAGGGTCTAATGAAACGGTACCTGATCCGGTTAGCGGGTTACGGTATTTTACCGGCCTGTATCGTGATATGGGCTTCGCTGAAGTGGAAGGACGGTTGGTCTACCTGGCAGATGAGCCACGGGTAGTGGTTATTTGATTAATAAAAACATAACGTGTAATGGGGAACGGGCGAGTGATTGGTTATTGGCTTAAAAACAAAACGCAGACGGGCACACTAGCCACATTTCTCCTGTTTTATGGTTCATGGTTTTCTCCCTCCGTTGCTCAGTCACCCTACCAACTACGTAGCAGTCGTGAGCTGGTGCTGTTGGGAGGTGGCGTGCTATCGGTGGGTGCTTCGCAGGTGCTTCGGGAAACAGTCGATCCGCTAACCCTGACCGAAATTCAACCCCTGAATCGCGCTGAAGTTAATGCCTTTGACCGGGGCGCTACATATCATTGGTCAAAAACGGCGGACAGGCTCAGCGATGTGACCCTGGCGGGTAATGCTGCTGTGCTCGGGTTGCTCACGGTGGCCACAAAGCCCATGCGGCAGGATGCGAAAACGGTAGCCATTCTATACGTAGAAACCCTGTTGCTGGCTAATGGCATCGAACGGACAGTAAAAGGTATTACGCAACGGACCCGCCCCTTCGTTTATAATGCGGCTGCCCCGCCCGACGAGAAACTAACGCGCGATGCAAGACAGTCCTTTTTTTCGGGCCATGCCACCAATGCCTTTGCTACGGCGGTGTTCACGGGCGAGGTTTTTCGACACTACTTTCCTGACTCCCATTTGAAGCCTGTTGTGTGGGTTGGGTCGTTGGGCCTCGCAACCGCAACGGCTTTCCTCCGGTATGAAGGTGGGCTGCACTATCCAACCGACCTGCTGGCCGGAGCCGTATTTGGGTCACTGGTAGGGTGGGGGATTCCTAAACTGCACGAGGTGAAAAACCACAGCCAACTGGGCCAAAGATGGGATGTTCAGCCCTGGAGCAATGGGCAGGCCAATGGAATTTACGTCAGGCTGGCCGTGTTTTCGCGATAGAACTTTGTATTGTCTATGACAAAAATTACCGATCATATCCGTAACGCAAACGGCAAACCAATTTTTTCCATTGAAGTGATCCCGCCCATCAAAGGCGATACCCTGAAAAGTCTGCTCGACAACATTGAGCCGCTGATGGAGTTTAAACCCCCGTTTATCGACGTTACGTACCACCGCGAAGAATACATAGAGCGACCCATGCCCGATGGCACAATCCAGAAGATTGTGACACGAAAGCGGCCCGGAACCGTCGGCATCTGTTCGGCCATCATGCACCGCTTCGGCGTTGACCCGGTGCCGCACGTCCTCTGCGGAGGGTTTAGCCGGGATGAGACCGAAGACTTCTTGATCGACCTGCACTACCTGGGCATCGATAACGCACTCGTGCTGCGGGGTGACCCTGCCAAGCCATTCAATACGTTCAAAGCTAAAGAAAACGGCTATGCCTATGCCAGCGAACTGGTGGAGCAGGTGGCCAACATGAACCGGGGCGTTTATTTACATGCCGAAGATACTACCCTGGAACCCAGCAATTTCTGCATAGGCGTGGCGGCTTATCCCGAAAAACATTTCGAGGCCGAAAACCACGATATTGACTTCGACTACCTCAGGCACAAAGTCGACAAAGGGGCCGATTACATTGTGACGCAAATGTTTTTCGACAACCGGAAGTACTTCGACTTTATCCATCGCTGCCACCAGCATGGCATCACTATTCCCATCATTCCGGGTCTTAAACCAATCAGCACCCGCCGGCAGTTAGAGATTTTGCCCAAGATGTTCCATTTAGAAATTCCTGAGGACTTGGTCAACGCCGTCGAAGCCTGCGAAAATGACCAGCAGGTGAGGCAGGTAGGAGTAGAGTGGTGCAGTCAGCAGTGTCGCGAATTGACAGCCGCTCAGGCACCCGTGCTTCACTTCTACACCATGGGCAAAGCTGACAATATCATGAAAGTAGCGCGGGAGGTGTTTTAACTATACCAATAAATGAAAGGAGTCTAATGTGAGGTTAGACTCCTTTCATTTATTGGTATGGGTATGGATTACGCAGGAATCAGGTTATGCGGGTTAATAACGAACTTCCGGGCGGCACCACTATCAAACTCAGCGTAGCCTTTGGGGGCTTCATCCAGCGTAATGACTTCCACGTTGACGGCCTTCGCGATCTGAATTTTGTCGTACAGGATCGCCATCATCAGTTGCCGGTTGTATTTGATGACGG
>JAQBNX010000769.1 GCA_028288385.1 Spirosoma sp. | reverse complement strand
AAGTGAATATTCCTCTGATGATAGGTGCCCAAAGCTTAGATCACCATTCTTAAAGAATTGGTCAAACTGGTTTTTTTGGCTTTTGTGTAATCCATCAAAAACAAGTTCTGATATAGTAAAATTTGCTCCAAGCAAGAAAGGTAGGTGGACTAATTCAGTTTTTACTAGATCAATAAGAATATTTGCATTTTGTATAACTATCTCCATTCGCCTTTTTCTAGATAATTACGTCTAGCTCATCCCTTAGTTCAGCTTCTTTAATCCCACCTAAGTTTGCAGCCTTTTTCAAAGTTACTAATTCTTCGGCAGCAAGACGATATATAAGTTGACGAAAACGGTATGACTTTTCTATCCCTTTATAAATGCCTAATTTCTCTTCTTTGCGATTTTTGGTTTTAGTCAACCAAATGAACAATCCTTTATACAAATGATCTCTAATGATTTGTAAATCATAAGCTCGCTTTATTAGTGCTTGCACAGATATGCCGTATTGAACTTTGATAGCTGTTAATTCGGCAATCGCCAAATGAGCTCGGCTCTCACCCAGCAACCGTCGCATGACAGGTTTCGGTACAAGCATTGCGCTGGCGAATCGGTGACAACATTTCTCTAGATAACCATGCTCTATATCTTCAGAAAAGGAAAAAATTAGGTGGGCCAGCTCGTGCAAAGCGGTAAATCGTTTCCGTACTGGATCGAGGTCTTGATTCAGGACAATTACCGGTACACCATCGACGAAAGTAGATAAGCCATCAAAAGAGTCTGGAGCATCGATTTCAACGATTTTAACTCCTTTGTCCTCCAGCATTTCAATTACATTCGGTATTGGATTCTGTCCTAGTTCCCATGTTATCAATAGGGAAAGTACATGCTCTTCAACCTCGTCTATATCCTTAATAAGTGCTAATTGTAGTGGATTTGTAAAGGTTCGATTAATCCGGAGCAGTTCTTCAACTTCAAAGTAGCGTTCCAAACGATCGCGTACGATCTCAGTTATGCTACTTATTTCTTTAGCGCCCAATTTCGATTTTTTTCGGAATTCAATATTAGTAAGCTCAATGGAAGAGGACCTAAAGAAGTAATCTGGCTTAACTCCTAATGCTTCCGCCAAACGGATTATCACCGACTGTTCAGGTAACATTTTGCCATCCTCGTATTTTTTGATGGCCCCGTAACTGACAAAATTATCTATCTGGTCAGATAGCTCACGAAGGGATAACTTACTTAACAAACGGGCCTGTTTTAGCCGGGTGGCAAAGAGCTGGTCCATAAACTGCTGTTAACAGATGAGCAATAACGCTTTTAGTTTTAAAATACAAAATTGTAGCAAACATACTCTAAACCGCTATTTAAATGTTAAAATCACCTTATGAATAGTGTTCGGGTTAACAATGATAGTTCTTTTTGTTCACAAATGGTACGGTGAAACTATTTTTGTTAACCTTGGGTTTTATGATTAAATCTGCTGCAAGACTCAGCTCTTCGACAAGATGGATGCTTAGAATCTAACCCATAACCCCAGTAATGAGCCAGTTTAGTTTCAAGAACAATGTACTTCACAGTCGTCTAATTAACTTCGTGAACTGGGTTCGTCCAGAAGATGATACGATTAGTGAAATTTCCGCCCAAGCGGATTTAATCCGTAAAAACATTTCGGCTGAAGCCGCAGATGATGGATTGATCGTTACAGCAACTCCACATTCTGGATCATTTGCCAAACGGACCGGTTTACGTAGACATATGCTGGGCCATTCAGAGGTAGAAGGGCAGGATATTGATATTCCCATTGTCGTTAAACCCCAAACAACTGAGGGGGAAAAACTCGAATCGCTACTCGATCGCTTTATGGGGTACGCTAACGAGGCATATCCCAATACTCGGAAGGAGCCCACGAAAAGTTCGGTTCGACTTTTTTTCAGTAGAAACGTTTTCTACGATTTGGTACCTATGCTGTCGACGGGTAAACCCAACGAAGAAATTATCATTCGTTCGAATGGTGATCGAATAAAGACCTCGATCGAAAAGCATGTATCGTTTATGTGCTCCCGCACAAAATCCAGCGATAATCTACCGGGAAGAGTGAAATTTAACGAATGCGTCCGGGTGATGAAGTGGTGGCGCGAAGTACAAAAGGTAGATGGATACTATCTGGCTGACGAAAAAATGCCTTCAAGTATGCTGATCGATCTAATGTGCGCTAAAGCGTATGATGAGCTCTCCGTAGATACTACTTATGCTGAAACCCTATTTCGCTGGTTCGCATACTTAGCAAACCTGGTTAAAAATCGGAAGGCTATTATTTTCTCAGATTTTGATGGTAATCCCACTCTTGATCAGACGGCCGAATGGAATGTCATAGATCCAGTAAGTCCCCAAAATAATATCGTTAAAAAATGGAGTCGCAACGAAGTTGATGAATTCGCAACCTGGCTGGAAAAAGGTCGAGATGACTGGAGTCGCGCCATTCGGTATTGTGAGGATGGCGAAGATACCCGGTCAATGGATAACATGGTTAAAATATTAGGTAATGCGTTTAAAAATCATTGCGCCTAAACAACTATTAATCAATGAGTTTATCTGCTACAAAAACCCAGACAGGTACTTATACGGAGGCACGGGCTCGGCAAGTCATCGGTAAAGTTTACGAAGATTTTTTAGGCATGTTATCGGCCAATTTGATCGAAAAATCAGAAGCTGATCGTTGGCGGACTGATTTGCTGTATATCGCTAGTCAGGAAGCGCTCAGCTTCTTTGAAATTCAGTTCATCAAGACCGATGGTACACAAGTCGGTCTCCGTTATGAGCTGGATGATAGCGGGAATATTTACCTGGATGATGATTCAGGAGGTATTGACTATTATGATTTACCCAAAGGCACCACTGCAAGCATACTCGTACAGCTTCGAGACACTGCCTATAAATATCGTGAAGTTGAGCGAGAGCTTACTCAAAATCGTGGATGGGGAAGTGGTGCCGCTTTAGAAGGAAGCAGTACATATGATCGTGCGTATTCAAGCAGCGGGTATGGGTTGAACAGAAATCGGATTGGACAATGGTAGAACTACAGCTGTTAGAAACGTCGCACCCGTCTAAAGACGCCAAAAGGGCCTATGAGTCACTCGTTGCAATCGACGAGCAGAAAGAAAGGCTTCTAACGAATCTGGAAATGCTCTACAATCAACGGAGAATTGACGAATGGCAAACGACTTTTCATCCTGAAGGATTACCTGTTTTATTACATGTGGGTAAATCGACACCACTTATTATTTTATCTGGAGAAGTTGGTTGTGGAAAAACAGCGCTGGCTAATTCGATTGCAACACCCCTAGCGGAACGGTTAGTAACGAAAATAATTACTTTAGAAACTCCCTCAAACATTCGAGGAAGTGGAATGGTCGGTGAATTATCAAATCGTATAGCAGCAGCTTTTAAAAGCGCTAAAGCAAAAGTTACTAAATACGGGTTTGGTCTTCTTGTCATTGATGAAGCGGACGACTTAGCAACGAGTAGATCCCAAAATCAAGCGCACCATGAGGACCGGGCTGGCCTCAATGTATTGATTAAGGAGATCGATCAACTGACCCGTGAGAAGTCAAATTTAGCCGTTCTGCTTATTACCAATCGGCTAGCCGTACTTGACCCAGCTATTCGTCGACGTACCTCTTTGCATTTGGTATTTGAACGGCCAGTCGGCGAACGGTTAAAGTTGGTGCTGGAATATATTTTACAGGGTACTGACTATACTTCGGAGCAATTCAATAAGCTCCTGAAACAAACGCAACGGTCGAAAACTCCGTATAGTTTCTCGGATCTTATCCAATTGGCCTCCAGGCAAGCGATTCTACGAGCTCTTCAGCTAAATCAACCCTTCACTCTACCAATTTTGATGGACGTATTAGCAACACTGGAACCCTCCCCCCTATTAGTCGAAGCTAAAATTGATTAACGTATAGTCTGCACCGTAATCGACTTGAAGTAATGAATAATGCAACCAGTTTATTGATCATTCGCCAGCCTGGCTTACGGGCTATATCAGAAGATGAAGTCTTGCACGTGCTAACGCCGGAAGAGAACCGGTTACGTCGGTATGATATGCTTGTGGATATGCAACAATATCCAATCGATGGTGGTGTTTGGGATGATTCAGAGCAATATATTTTACAACGAGCCCGGGACATTCGACAGTCTGCCGATGAAAAAGGAGCTGTTAAGCTACTATATTTTGGCATAGCGGAAGTGCCTCATATCCTTGCTTTAGGCGCTTACTTAGGTGATCAACGCAGAGTCGAAGTTTATGATTTTAGTCGCGATCTCGATTCCTGGCAGTGGCCAGAATCGGACGCTACTCTACAAGTAAAAGCGAATCAAATACCGAAAGAAGTGGTCACCCAAAGCGGTTCCGCAGTTATTCGCGTTGAGATTTCTTATGCTGTGGTTGATGAAGATGTGGACCAAGTAATTGGAAAAGATCGGTTAGCAGATATTCGGATTCAACTTGAAGGTGAGCGGTCTCCCATGGTTGCTTCTACAGTCCGCTCCGCTGAAGATGTTCAACATATTCGGGAAACGTTTCGAAAAGCCTTGGCCGATTTGATTCATTTTCGGCCAAACGTGAATCTGATCCACTTGTTTATTTCTGCACCTGCACCCGTATGCTTTGTTATTGGCCAGGAGCTTCAACTTCGTAACAATGTACCTGTTCAGACTTACCGCTTCCGTCGAAAATTGGGCGAACCTGCTAATAAAGAGGCCCTTCTATTAACGGCGGAGGAGGCAGAATCCGCGGCCATTCAATTATCACCAGAGCAGAAACAGCGTGCAGCTGAGATTCGGACTAAAATTTGGCCACAAGCCTTGCAATCCGTGATTGATTACGCCGAATCGTTGCGGGAAGAGTCGGAAGGACGGGAGGGCCCTTGGTATAATTATTTACGGAGTCGAACCGAATTAAACGCAGCTAAACCATTTCCTCAGCTACCACCTCTATGGGAAGTTGTTCAAATGAATGATACGGTTGATCCGGAACCTTATACTGGTGGTGAATATGGACATACCAATGATAGCAATCGCTGGCGGTTGAGTGATACATTGTTAATTGGTTTGTCAGACGCTTGTCGGGATGATTATGAGCTTATGCAGTTAATTCGGCTGTTCTTGTTTCATGAATATTTGCACTCCTACCATTCACTGACAAAATACAATGCCGAAGGAGTAGGTCGATTTGCCAACGTACTAGAGCGTCTAGATTATATGGCTGATTTATATGCTTTACTTCATCAATTAGATTATATGCTGCATTATGAACGGCAGGTAGTCATTAATCATCAACGCGAATTTTTAACGGAACAGTTAGACCTTATTTTACGCTCTACTTGGGCATTTATTCCAGGGACAGTAATCAATCGTTGGCAAGTGCGGTCAGTTCGACGACTGCTCAATTGGTATTGGCGACATGTTCAGGTTCAGCAGAGCCGCACTTTATCCATTGCCTTTAATGTATTAGCCCAGCCGCCCGCTATTGAGCTTATTGGACCAATGCTCTCCGTAGGTGGAGGCCGCATTTACGCATCAATGACTCAGCTGGATCCGACCGTTGAATTATCCTTAGGTATGGTGCTGGAAAACGCTAAGTTTCTGCGCATACTCAACGGAATAAATTCTAACCTGCCAAAGCTAATGGATGCCTTTCGTTCGCGTCAGCATGAAGGCATAAAGGTATTTTTTCTGGGTGTTTTTGAGTCAGCTAAGCAATTGGGTGGGGCCTTACCCAATTAAAAATACCTGTACACCTCAACTGCTATGAAGGCGAAAAACCGAAAAGAAATCCCTAATTCTGTAATAACTAGGCTTTGGGCTCGGTCGGCCGGGCGATGTGCCTATACCGGATGCAATGAGATCTTGTGGCAGGATATATTAACCCGGCGTAACTATAATCAAGCCTACATTGCACACATCGTTGCCGCTGAGCCTGATGGCCCACGTGGTGATGCTATCCTGTCACCTAAGTTGTGTCAGGATTATGAAAATTTAATGCTACTCTGTGATCGCCATCACCGGCTAATTGACAAGGTAGATGTGGCTGGTCACCCATCCAACAAGCTTTATGAGATGAAGTTAGCTCATGAGGATCGGATGGACCGATTAACTGGCATCCCGGAAAACAAGAAAAGCCAAATCATACTGTATCTAGCGAATGTAGGCCCGCAGACACCTGCTTTAACTAATGATATTGCCTGTGAAACCATTACACCAGCTTACTATCCTGCCAGTTCACGTGCTATAGATCTGTCTTATCGGAATAGTATTAATCGGGACCACGAACCTGACTACTGGCAAATCGAAGAGCATAATTTGATTAAACAATACAAAGAAAAAGTCGCGCCTTTATGTAACGATAGCTCAAATGCACATTTTTCGGTCTTTGCATTCGCTCCTCAACCTTTGTTAATCAAATTGGGCGCATTACTGGGTGATGCCCATGCGATGGACGTATATCAACGGCACCGGGAGTCGCATTCATGGAAATGGCAATTACCTACTGAAACTGTAATCTATAAAGTTATACCTCCAGCAGAGCATCGATCAAGTGTTGCACTCAATATATCATTAAGCGCACCGATTAACAATGATAGCATTTATAAAATACTAGGTGCTGATTGTTCGGTCTGGACGATCACTATTGCTTCGCCTAATCTTCATTTTGTTCGCAGTCCAACACAGTTAGCAGCCTTTCGTCAGATAGCTCGATCTGTATATGATGAAGTTAATTTCAAATACGGACAACAAACATCATTACACATTTTTCCTGCAATGCCGAATTCGTTGGCAATAGAGTTTGGCCGAAGTCGACTACCAAAAGTCGATGTGCCCTTAGTCATCTATGATAATAACAAAAAAACCAATGGATTTTCAAAAGCATTAACAATCAATTAACCCCCGTAACATCTGTTAAGAATGGTCATTACTCAATCAACCGAAGCAAGCCGCATCTTAGAGCAACTAGCTCAAATGTTGGATATTACCCCGAGCCAGTATCGTCAGGCGGTCGAAAGATACCAAGCCGTTGGTCGATATTTAGAACAATCGGATTCACCATTAGCCCCTTTTAAACCTGCCATTTTTCCCCAAGGATCGTTTCGATATGGAACGGTGATTAAACCCATAACTGATAAGGATGAGTTTGATGTTGATACAGTTTGTCTTTTGCAATTAACTCGTCAACAAACCACTCAGCCTCAACTTAAGAAAATGGTGGGTGATTGGCTGAAAAAAGACTCAAACTATGCGCGTATGTTGGCGGAGGAGAAGCGACGGTGTTGGCGACTGGATTATGCCGAAGCAACCCGATTCCATCTGGACATTTTGCCAGCTATACCGGATCGATATCAATGGTTATTAGATATGGAAGTTTCTCTGGAGTTTGCCAAGAATGCTATTTGTATTACGGATAAAGAAACCTGGTCAACCGATATCGACTGGCCGCGCAGTAATCCGGAAGGGTATGCGCTCTGGTTTGAACGCCAAATGCAGATCATTTTAGGCCAGCGGCGCCAGTTATTAGCTGAGCAGTTGCAGTTGGAGGTAAAAGATGTGCCTTTATATGAAGTTAAGACACCTTTGCAACGATCGATACAATTACTGAAACGACACCGAGACTTTACCCTTGTTGATGATGAGGATAAGCCAATATCGATCATTATAACCACTTTAGCGGCCCTTTCTTATAGGGAAGAGCCGGACGTTTATACGGCCTTACAGAACATACTAGAAAAAATGACTCAGTATGTGCTCTGGAAAGATGGCCAATGGGTGATCTGCAACCCGGTAAATCCACTGGAAAATTTCGCGGATCGCTGGAAGGATAGCCCTCAAAAAGCGACAATATTTTTTAACTGGGTTAACCAAGCTAGAATGGATGTTGGTAATATTATCAAACGCCAAGGTCTTTTTGAAGTGGCCAGCGCTATGAAGCCTGTTTTTGGCGAGACAATGGTAAACCGGGCTGTAAGTCAGTTTGGCGACCAATACCGGCAATTACGGGAAGAAGGTTCATTACGTATGGAGAAGTCCACTGGCATTCTCACAACAGCTTCGGGCATCAAGGTTTCCAATCACACGTTCCATGGCCGCTCCTAAACCTAAACCTCTTTCATTAGCGATTCAGGCTGAGCACTTGCGGCAAATAATGCCTGAATCGCGCTATTTGATCGAGTCTGGCAAACTGCGTTGGTGGGGCTGTTTATTGCCAAGCCCCCTCAGCCAGTCCTATCGGGTAAAGCTTACATATCGACTTACTGACAAGCCTAAAATACATATACTTTCTCCCCAATTAATTATCCCAAAAGGCAAAAAGCTACCTCACATCTGGTCAGAAGATAATTTATGCCTATACTTTCCAGACCAGAAGGAGTGGAATTTAGGTAAAATTTTAGCTCACACTGTATTGCCATGGGCATCGGAATGGCTTTTTTTTTATGAAATATGGCTGGCAACAGGTAAATGGGTAGGTGGGGGCACTACTCATTGACTTTGAACTAAAATTGACTATAATTACGTTTAATTTGTGAAATTACCGTAATTATAGCACTATGCTTGTTCAATTTCGCATAAAAAACTTCATGTCAATACGTGATGAGCAAGTATTTAGTCTCGTCGCAGTTAAAGGATTACGGGAGAAAGATGAACAGCTTAGGGATAATATTATAATCGTATCAGATCAGTTTGATCTGGTTAAAACAGCGGTCATATATGGCGCAAATGCAAGTGGTAAAAGCAATTTGCTAAGAGCCATGGATTTCTTTTTTAATACTATTACAGATTCTCCGCAATCAAATTCCTCCATTGGCTTATATAGTCCATTTATTCTAGATCCGGACTACGAAGGAAAACCAACTCTATTAGAAGCGGTATTCGTAATTAACCAAACAACCTATCGATATGGATTTGAGATTCTGAAGCAAGCGATTGTGTCAGAGTGGCTTTTCATACAGCGTAAGCAGGAATCTTATGTATTTGAACGTGCTGGTAACGAGCTACGTGTAAATAGACCATATAAAAAGCTTCACGAATTGCAAAGTAAAGATATGATTGGGCAATCAGTCTTTTTGTTAAGGGTAGGAGCACTTTTCAATGACGAAACATGCTTATCAATAGTTCGCTGGGCTGACGATGTTCGTTCGATTGAAGGAACCGATGATTACAAATTTGAAGGTTACACAATACAGTATTTGGAGAAACCCGAGTATAAACAACGCATACTTGATTTGCTTCGTAGTGCCGATTTAGGTATTGAAGACATCGAATTAATTCCCTATGAATCAAAAGGTATTGTTGTTCCACCAATCAAATTTTATGGAGGAGGTGAGGCTTATCCGGTAGATAAGTCTAAAGACATGTATTGGCAGGGGCCGATCCGGAAAAAGAATTACGCAACCCCAGAGAGTAATTATCACTCAATAAATTCCAAACGAAAAATATGGGATACGGCTTCAAACCAATTTATAACGGTATCAAGGCCATTAAAGACATTTGAGTCACAGGGTACTAAAAAGTTTTTTAATCTGATTGGCTTAATAATATCGTATCTAGATAATGGAGGGATTTTGATCGCAGATGAATTAGACACAAAACTGCATCCGCTCCTAACTCATCGCATAGTCCAGTTATTTAACAATTCAATTACTAATAAAAAAAACGCTCAATTCATATTTGCGACTCATGACACCAATTTGTTGAACGCTGAAGGGTCTGTTGTTCGCCTATTTAGACGTGATCAAATCTGGTTTACAGAAAAGGATAATACTGGGGCAACTCAACTGTATGCCCTTACCGACTATAAACCAGGTGGTAGAAGTGTTCGTAATGATGAACAATTAGAAAAAAATTATATCGCTGGTAAGTACGGCGGTATACCATACCTCGGCAACTTTGATGCTTTGTTTGAACCTAAATCATCTGCAGATGAGGCCGTAGTGCATGAGTAAACTGTCATCTAAAGAAAGCCCATTTAAGCGACGACCAGCTTTCCGAGCATTACGTGAATCGTTTCTGATTCTCTGCGAGGGCGAGAGTACCGAGCCACTCTACTTCAATGCGTTTAGATTATCAACAGCTCAAGTAAGAGCCTTGCCAGTCACATCTGGTGATGCCTTAGCTGTAGTTAATGCAGCTATTAAACGTCGACAGATAGAGCTAGAAAAAGGGAATGAGTATGACCATTATTGGGTCGTATTTGATAAGGATGCAACTTCAAACGTTCGATTTAATTCAGCTATAGCCTTGGCAGGATTGAATGGCTTCAGAGTAGCCTACAGTAACCAGGCATTTGAACTTTGGTTTATATTACATTTCGATTACGTGTCAAGTCCAATGCATCGCAATCAGTATGCTAACCGATTAAAAGCGGTGTTAGGTTTTCCATACAGCAAGCAAAAAGAAATAGCTCGGTTGATGTTTCAGGCATTATTCCCTAAGCAACAGTTAGCTATTGATAACGCCCGCCGTCTTTATACTCAGTTTGCGGACGAACTTGACCAACATAATCCGGCCGAAGAGGAATCTAGCACGACTGTTTTTCAATTAGTGGAGAAACTACGGTCATTTATGTAGCCGAGTTTCAGATAGTTCAAATCGTTTAGAAAAACCTCAGCATGTCCAAAAACACTGGACTATTAAAATGAACGGTTTTATTGGACGCCCAAAGGCCTGTTTTTGGTCCCTTCCCTCCTACCCTCTTACCGTTCAGTTAAACGTCCCATTGATTTCAGGCCAAGACAACAGCTACTGACTTAAAGAACTACCCGAATTAGGGGAAGACCCTCTAAATTCCATGACCTGTATCCATCTTCGTAGCTAATACCTTCTCAATCTAATTAGTCAAAAGTTATGACAACCAAAGATCCTAACCTGGTGGCTCTGCTGGAGGAGTCGGACCAATTAATCCAGGAGGCCGAATCATATCTGGTGGTAAATGGCATCACGTACCGCTTCTCCGAATGGGTAACCCCAAAAGCGTATGCGAAGCGGCATAACCTGGAAACGACCAACGTGGTAAGCAACTGGATTAGCCGGAAGATCATTACACCCAACGATATCCGCGACTTCCCCGAGTTAAACAACCTGCGACTGATCTGTGACAAAGTGTATAAATAGCTAGCATAAACCTAAGGCTGTGTGTCAGGCCGCTCCTTTTCTAGATCTATTCTGAGTACAAAAAAACCGGCCACAGAGCAGCCGGGGTTTCTAATTTAATCACAAAATACTCATAGGAGTCTACCGCTTCGGCGGATCGGAAGCGCCTTTTGCCCGCTCCTTATAGGTACGCGGGTTATACTGGACTGCTTTCACCAGGCGCAGACCCAATTCCGGAATTTCTTTTACGTGATCGGCCGGAATAACGCCCCGACTGATCCAGTTTGTCACCGTGGCCACGTTTTCAATGCCAAAAGCTATGGCGTAGTTGGCCGGGGTTAACCACTCCTTGAGGGGGTACGAAATGCCATGTAGATTCAGGGTGTTGATAACCTCGTGGCGGGCCGCCTGCCTGCGGGCTGTTGACTCTTCTAGCTTGCCTAGCAGAGCCGTCTGGACTTCAGGGGCCATCCGGCCCGGCTCGGCCCGAATCAGGTCGGCTACACGCGCCATGTCCTCGGCTGTATCAATGGCCTCAATTTGCTTGATTAAATCCTCGTTGCTCATGTTGCTTGGAATCGTGTTCATGAATGTGGCCCGCTACCAGTTTAAGATTAGCCCATATGCCGGTCCGGCATCCTCAGGGATGGCCTTTCTAATATAGATATTGTTTAGACATTAAACAAATTGTAAAAGAGTTATTCTCACTTATAAAATTGACTGATAGCGATTCGCTAAAACGACCGTGGCTGTTGCACAACTAGAAAACGCTATACTTGTCGTTATAAAGTAATCTATGGGTAGGTTGCATGAACCCCAAAGCTGATCACTAAGCTGGACTAAGCAATGACTGTACCTGAATGGGTGAAAGATACCAGACGAAACGTCTATCTTGGCTTGATGGTCCTGCTCTCTGGCTTAGGCTGGTATTGGGGTAATGGGCTGACGGGAGACTATTGGTATCTAACCTGGTTAGCACCCATTCCCATTTTAATTGCCTCGTTGTATCGCTCGCCAAAAACTAGTTTCTGGCTGGCCTTCGCAGCTTATTTCATAGGCCGACTAAGTTGGTTCGCTTACCTGGAAACAGTCGTTTCGTTTCTACCTGCCGTGCTGATAACACTGGCACTACCCTATGTTTTTGCCCGTATTATTGTCTATTCAAGCACAATAATGCTAACCCTTGACGCCTGGTACACCGTGCTGGCCTACCCGGTTCTGATGACCAGCTTCGAGTGCTTAGTAGTGACATTGTCACCCGATGGGTCGGCTACCAGTATGGCCTATCCACAGGCGAATGTGTTACCCCTGATCCAGATTGCTTCCTTGACCGGCATACTGGGTATTACGTTTTTGGTCAGCTTTTTTCCTTCATTTTTTGCCCTTTGTTGGCTGGCGTATCAACAAAAAAAGAGTTGGCTTGCCAAGCTGGTGAGTGCAGCCATCCTTTTGTTTAGTGCATCATTTTTCTTCAGTATTCATCGTCTTAGCAACCAATCCCCCAAATCGGGGATAAAGGTGGGTTTACTCACGCTGGCAGAGAAGAAGCACCACAAAAACCACCAGACTAGCAGTCAACAGGTTAAGTCCGTGATACATGAATATGCACAAGCTATTGCGCCGTTGGCTCGACAAGGAACGGCTCTGGTTTTGCTTCCTGAAACAGCCTTATGGCTTACGCCGCAAAACCACCAGACTGTCGTTTCGTTACTCAAAAATATAGCGCTGCAGAACCACCTACAGCTTGTGGTTGGACTTGCCAATTATAGTCATGCGCATGCTCGCAACACCGCTTTGGTGATCAATCCCAACGGTACTGTAGTGGCCGACTATATAAAGAACCACCTGGTCAGTGGATTTGAGCGTCAATTTACGCCCGGCCATCAAGTTGGGCTTTTCCCCCTGGCTGGCTATAAGACCGGGGTTGCCATCTGTAAAGACCTTGATTTTCCTGGTTACATCCGTGAGTACGGCCGAGAGAAGATTACCATCCTGTTTGTTCCCGCCAATGATTTTAGAGTTGATGACTGGCTGCATTCTCGCATGGCGATCTTAAGGGGCGTTGAAAATGGATTTTCGGTGGTCAGAACAGCCCGGCAGGGCCGGCTGACAATCAGTGATCATTTCGGTCGGGTTTTATACGAAGCCAACTCGTCTGGCGGCAACAAAACGCTTTTAGTGGGCAATGTATCCTTTGTGCATGAAGAGACTCAATATGCCAGGCTGGGTAACTGGTTCGGCCTACTTAACCTGCTGGTAGGGGCTTACTTTCTTTGGCTCATCCGAGTCAAGAAGCCATTCGTTACCCTAGCCAATAGGCAGCCTTCAAACGGGTGGTGAAGTCTGCAATCAGTAGAATGCTCAAAACGGGCATCTCCCAGCGCCTACCCTTTTGAGATGATTATCCTTAACAGCCTAGTATTCGTCAACTTATAACAGACGTGCAATTCAGCTTGAGCGAATGCTCGAAAGAAAGAATGCTGATTTAAGTTGTGCAACAGCCACGTCCGATTAAAATCTGGACCCGATGCGCAAATTTATAATAGCTGTCAACGCCAATCCATCGCATACGGTCTGCAACCTGTCTGCAAGTATCTACCTCTACAGCGTATTATAAGCCCAAATTACCTGTATTATATCCTGCCTACACTCTGCATGCACTTGTAAGACAATCTGTATACAGGGTGCATGCAACCCGAAATTGAGTATAATCACTACTAAGTGGGCAACTTAGGCAATCAAAATGCCGTTTTGAGTGGCTTGAACTGTTCATTCACGGTAACTAACAGCGGGTATGCGAACGAACTAGATTCATGGCTCATTGAATAGGGTCATTTTAACCCTGCATGCAGGGTGTATACACTCTGCATGCAGGTTGTCTTACAAGTGCATACAGCTTGTCTTACACTCAATTTTGAGTTGCAGACAGGTTGTCTGTAAGACCAAAATCAGGGCACAAGGGACACCTTTCTTGACGTCGACAAACTCCGCGTTTTGGGCCCTATCAGAGAAGTTGTGCAGGATGAGTTAGCCCAAATAAGTAGGCTGACATTGCGCAATACCTTCTTATAGCCGGTCGTATAGGTCATCTGTGGGCACTGGGTAGCGTTATCCCATCAGTAACTATTTTTTGATTCGCCTACTG
>JAQBNX010000326.1 GCA_028288385.1 Spirosoma sp. | reverse complement strand
AGTGTTTGGCGTTCCACACTACCAGCCTGCTTGACCGCATGCTCTGCTAGCCCATACCCCTTTGCATCCCTCAGCACATAATGCAACGCTTGTCTCTGAGCACCCCGCACCTCCACCACCACCTGGTTGGCCTCGACCGGGTTGCCTAGTACCACCACCTGTAGTCCTTCGTCCCCTTCTAGGAGGCCTTGCCGGGCCGATGCCTGGCAGGCCCCCAGCCAGTTGTAGCGATAAGTGACCACAGAGCTACCTTGGCGGGCACTGAGCGTAATGGCCGGGTTGTCGGTGTACAGGTTCAGAGTATACGGTCCTGCATTGGTGGTGGGCAGCATCTCGTTGACGACCGAGAAGCTGATGGGCTGGCCCGTCAGCCCCCCGTACTGGGGGGTGAAACGCACACTGCGCAGGCCCGTTGATAAGGTCTGGCAGCCCACCGTCGTCACCCTGGTAAAGCTGAAGGGGGCCGTGCCGCTCGTCGAAGATGGACTGACGGTAATGGTAAAGGAAGTGCTGGCCGACAAAGTGCCTGGATCGGTGGCTCTCACCGTTACGGTTGACACACCCGTCTGGCTGGGAGTGCCACTGATGGTGGCCGGGGGGGTAAACACCAGACCAGCGGGCAGGCCACTCACCGTTAACCCGATCGAGTTAGGTGTCTGGTCATCGGTAAAGGTGCTAGCAGGGATGAGATAGGTAAAAGCCTGACCCACGCTAGCCGTCTGGGGCCCAATGGTGTTGACTACCCGGGGGGGTGTATTATCGGGTGCCGGGTTGGTGCCATTACAAGCCGCCAGCCAGTTGTAGACAAAGCTGGCGGGGGGGGGCGTACCCGTCTGGCGGGCCCTCAGGGTGATGGCCGGATTATCCGTATAGAGTCGCAGCGTGTAGGGGCCCGGAGCCGTGGTGGGCAGCATCTCGTTGACTACCGAAAAGCTAATGGGCTGGCCACTCAAACCCGCATAGCGGGGAATAAACTGAATTTGTCGCTGCCCCGCGCTCAATATCGCACAACTCACCATCGTAACGCCCGTGATTGTGAAGCTGTCGAGTGGATTGGCTGTACCAATGTTGCAGGCGCGGACCATAACCGTTGCCGTAGCGGAACCGATCTGGCCATCGCTGGCCACCAGGAGGGTGTAGTTCTGGGGGCCGCCGGGAGCAGCTTCACTAACGGTCAACGCCTGGCTGAAGGTAGAACCAGCAGTTATACCGCTTATGTTTTGGCTCCCATTGGTGAGAGTGAAGGCATACGGAGACGATACGTTGCCGACAGTGGCGGTGAGGGTTATAACCTGTCCGGGGCAGACGGCATCGGGGGTGATACTAACCCCGGTCAGTGTGGGAGCAGGCGGTAGCTGATATTCGAAGGCCCCGATGTCCACCCGGCCATTGACAACGCGCGGCTGACCGGCGGCATCTTTCTGACCTAAAGTAGTTAGGCTGCTGGATGGGTCACCGGCGTTAATTAGCGGTGAACCAGGTAACAATCGAAAGTCTCCGTTGTTGTCACTCACAAACTGCGGGTTTACCCTGAGGTTACCCGCTCCCAGATAAAGCGAATCCTGTATATTAGAATACGTGATGGTTGAGTGGGTACCACTTAGGCTATACTCAACAAGGTTTGATGAATTACCCCACAATAGGCAATTAGTCAGCCTGGTTGTGGATTCGTAAGAGCCACCGTAGGGAGTCGTAATGCTGTAAATGGCCCCGCCCTTCTGTTCACTCGTATTGTTGAATATGAGGCTACAGTTTAAGAGGGAAGTTTCGACACCGTTGCAATACATAGCGCTACCCGCCTCCGCTCCGTTCTCGACAAATACGCAATTGGTCAATTCAATGCCAAGACGAAAAAATGGTGCTAGGTGGAAGATATACATAGCACCTCCCTTTTTGGCAGTGCATCTGGAGAAAGAACAGTTAACAAGTTTAGGCGTCTGTCCATGCTGAGTGCCTATAAACAGGCCACCTCCGTAATCCGCTTTGTTGTTATCAAAATAACAATTAGCAATGGTAAATTTATAATATAAATATTGGGTCGTTAAATAAACGCCCCCCCCATAATTATTCCCTGGCATTTGTTCATCCATCCCAGTCGCTTTTCCGCCACTAATCTGAAAGCCATCCAAACGGGTTTCGACAATCGGTTCAATCTCAGAATCAGTGAAGGAGCTAATTGTTACCACATGATAACTATCATTATCCCCATGATTATCATTATCAGGATTATTATCAATTTCACCACTTAAGATGGACCTGCTGCGTTTGTAATGAGTTATGGGTGGCCGTTGGTCAATGGCCGTTTCATTCCCTCGAAATCCCCCATAGAGTTGAACCCCCTGGGGAATGGTGAAACTGACGTTGCGGTTGGTACCATAGGTAGGCTTGTACAGACCCTCCAATACCCAAATCTGCTGACCCGGCTGGGCCGTTGCCAAATAGGACTGTAACGCATTACCCGGTAAAGCGTTAGTCCAGGAACTTCCATTCTTCTGACCCGCTCCAAAGCCAGCGATGTAGACAATGGGTAATGGCGTAACCGTTAAGCGCACCGTATCCGAATAAATCAGGGTCCCGTTCTGACCGGATAGGCGGCAGATGTACCGGCCGGCCTGGTATCGTTGCAGGTTAGTGAGTGATAGCGTGGCCGTTGTTTGCCCGTCTACTTCAACGGCAAATTTTTCGTCCATCTTAAGCCATTTGTAACTGGCAACACCCGTGGCCGTTAAGGTGGCTATGGCCGCCTGACTCTCCAGCACTGTCAGGGCGGCTGGTGGTTGCTGGAGAATAGTCGGCGATGATGAAGTGCCCGTAGGGAGTGTAGTGCCTTGAGCCAGTATCATGAGTGGACATAGCCCGGTTAGCCCTAGCCAGACCCATACACGTTTGAACCGTAGTACGCGATTCAGGCATTGAAAAATGGAGCGGAACGTAGAGCCGTTTAGCATGATTCGTGCGGTTTTGAACGAAAATTAGTCCTCCGTTACGGGTATGAAAAGGGCGGGCAAGCCAACGACATCGTTTTGCTTATGAACGACGCTATCTGGCGGGTAAACAACAGAAGGATTTACCAGACGGGCATGCTGACTATAAACAAAGTGCGCTATTTTAGCCAAACGTGTGTGAATCAGGAATAGGGTCCGGCTGGTCCTGTTGCTAAGCTGTCTTAACGTCCAGTATGTATGAAATTTTTACAAAAACTGCTCTGTTCCCTGCTGATCATGGCTATTGGTTGTCCAGCGGTGCCGGCCCAGCAGGCCTTCATCGATAGCCTGAAAACATCATTACGTCGACCTATGCCCGACACCATTCGTGCGACGGTCTACTACCAAATTGCCAACGCTTTTTTTAAACAAAGCAGGCTCGATTCGGCCCATTATTACGTCGAACCCATTCGAGCCGTTTCGCAACGCGTCAGCTACTGGAGGGGTTTAGGCGATTATAACCGCCTAAGTGCCTCCATTCAACTAAACCAGGGGCTATTTGAGGAGTCGATCCGAAGCAATCAGTCAGCGATTCAGTGGTACACCAAAAGCCGTAGGCCTGATCTTGTCGCCCGGGTATACCACAGTTTGGGGCTGCTTTACAAGATCATCGGGGAAAACCAGCAGGTACGCGCTCATACCCAACAGGGAATTGCCTACATGCATAAAGCGATCGCCATTAACCAACACCTGAATATTCCTCTTTTTTTATCCGAGAACTACGTCAACCTGGGTATTTTGTACGAAGACTTGGGTCAGTTTCAACGAGGCAAAGATTATTTTCTGAAAGCGTTGGCCATTAACGATGAAGCGCATGCCCAGCCAGATGCGTACCGGATCATCTACAACAACCTAGGGAAAAATCATATTGCCCAGCACGAGTATGAACAGGCGATTCCCTACCTCAACAAGGCACTAGTGATCAACATGCCCTTAAAGCGAACCACCAGTATGGCGCATAATTACCGCAATCTGGCCAGTGCTTACCGAGGGCTTGGTCAGTTTGAGCAGGCTGTAGCGTATGGCGAAAAAGCCGTCGCGGCTGTCAATGCGGGCAAAGATGCCCCGCTCGCCCGTTCGGTTTATCGGATAATGGCCGAGACGTATGCGGCCGCTGGCCAGTACAACAACGCGTATAGGTACCTCGTGCAACAGAAGCAGATTGAGGACTCCCTGATGAATCTGGAGAAAACGCGGGTGGTAACGCAGCTTCAGGGACGTTTCGATGTTCAGATGGCCAACTCATTGGCCCAGATTAAGGCTAATCTGGCACTGGCTAAAGCCAGTGAAGTAGCCATGATCGAGGCTGAAAAAGCGACCGCTATTGCCACGGTGCAGGCAGCAGAATCGCGTAAGCTGGCTCAGATCAAGGCGACCGCCGACGTAGAGAAAGCTCGGGCCGTAGCCGAATTACAAACAAAGTATGAAACCCAGAAACGAGCACGTCAACTGGCGCTACTGGACGAGCAGAATCAACAAAAAACGCAGCAGGTACAGTATATGACCGGTGGCCTGAGTTTACTGATTCTGCTACTGGGTACCCTGGTGACCCAATATCAGACCATTCGGCGGACTAACGCCCGGTTGTCGGCCCAGAATGAGTTAATCACAACTAACAGCCGTCAACTAACCCAGCAAACGGACCAGTTGCGGACGTTAATGAAGGAACTGCATCACCGCGTTAAGAATAACCTGGCGATTGTGTCGAGCCTGCTTAGCTTGCAGTCGGATCGGCTGACCGACCCGGATGCCATACGAGCCGTACAACAGGGACAGCACCGAGTCGACGCCATGTCATTGATTCATCAACAATTATACCGGACCGACAATGTGCTGAGCGTCAATCTACGCGAGTACGTAACCGACCTGGCCGAAAGCCTAATGCAGGCTTATGGGTACTCGTTCGATACGTTTGATCTGACGATTGCCGTTGACCCCAACGAAGTAAACGTGGATCTGGCGATGCCGCTGGGTTTAATTCTGAATGAACTGTTAACGAATGCCTTCAAACATGCTTACACCGATGTGGTTCGCCCGGCTTTGTCTATCCGCTTGAAACACGACGGAGGCCTTACGTTAGAGGTAGAAGATAACGGTTTGAATTTTGATGCCGAACTTTGGCAGCATCCTGAGCAACTGGAGTCGTTTGGCAGTCAGTTGATAACCTCGTTGAGCCAGCAGGTAGGGGGCGTTATGGTAGTTAGCAGTCGGCAGATGGCCATGTTGCCCGAAGGCCCCTCAATACGTACGCCAACCTCCATTACCAACGATCGGGTTAGGCCAGAGGAACCTGATTCCAAACGGGCGGGTGCTTATTTCCGGCTAGACATTTCTGAATCTGCTTTGCTGGCTGCTTAGCTTTACACCACCAATGACTAGTTCATTACACATACTCATTGTCGAAGATGAAGCCATTCTGGCCTTAGATCTCAAACGAAAATTAGAAAAGGAAGGATATCGGGTGGTGGGCATAGCGGCCAGTGGCACGCAGGCCCTGGCGTTGTTCGCGGAGCATCCCATTGATCTGCTGTTGTGCGATATTAATATCAAAGGTGACCGGGACGGCATCCTAACCGCCCAGCAGATTCTGGCACAACGGCCCGTGCCCCTGATCTACCTCACGGCTTATTCGGATAAGGCTACCCTTGAGCGGGCTGGTCAAACCATGCCCTTAGCGTATATCGTAAAACCAGTCAACCTAGTACAGCTACGAGTCGCTATCGAAATGGCGATCAGTAACTTCGCCCGCCTGGTCAATCCGCTGACTAAGTATAAACCGACTGTTGTCAACTCGGGTGAAACTGCCTTGAAGGAGCAAAACCGCGAAATCTTTATGCAGGGAGATGGGGCAATTTTTATTAAGGTTAATTATCAGTTCGTCAAAATTAAGCTGGTCGACATCCTGTATCTGGAGGCGGAAGATGCGCACACGATGCTGGTAACGGTCGCCCGGCGGTATGCGCTTCGGCTGGCATTAAGTGTAGTTCTGGAGCGGATTAACGAACCCCGGTTTCTGCGCATTCACCGTTCATTTGTAGTCAATTCTGATCACATAGATGCCTTTACTGACCAAGAGGTCAGCATCCAACAACAGCAACTGCCGTTGGGCCGTAGTTATAAAGAAGAATTCATGAAGCGTGTCTTAACCCCCTGAATAGCTGGACAAAATTGTATAAACAGTGGGGTCTCCGACGGCCCGCCGCAGCGGTGCGATTAGCCCTACTGCATTCAAAAACCATTTTATGACTCTTGAGATACTGACATTTCCACTTAATGAGAGAGTAAGTAGGCCCAAAATCAGGGCAACGTGTCGTTACGGATTAAGAAAAGCCTATTTTACATTGATTATATGTATCTCCGAAAAACGTATAAAGGTTAATACTACTCTATTACATTATACAAACGGTCGTTGGGAAAATGCCCTAGATGACCAGTTGATAAATCGCTTAAATAAAATGCTAAATAAGGACTGTCCTGATTCAGGATAGGTAATAAAAACACGCAGAGCCACGTTTTATAGGCGTTATGCTTCTTTAGCCCTACTGGTTCAACCGGTAGGGCTTTCTCATGTTCCATACTGCTTATTTTTGTCTGTTTGGAGGGCGCCTAAGTTCAATTACCTGCGCTACTTGATCTGCTATCGGTGGTCAAACAACGGGTTGAGGTCGCTAGCGATTTTTTAGGCTTCTGTGACGCGTCTCTACT